>CAYVJO010000028.1:0-3576 GCA_964451735.1 uncultured Hyphomicrobiaceae bacterium
AGGCTGAGCGGACTGGCATCACCTCGCTGCTGCAGGCGCTCAACGATACCGGCATCCGCTTCAAGGACCTCAATACGACGCAAAGCTCACTCGAAGAGATTTTCGTCGATCTGGTGAAGAACTCGGCATGAATTTTCAGGCTGTCAAAGCGATTTATATATTCGAGATGACCCGTTTCTGGCGAACGTTGTGGCAAAGCATCGTTTCGCCCGTCGTCTCGACATCCTTGTATTTCGTCGTTTTTGGCGCGGCGATCGGCTCACGCATCAGCGAAATCGAAGGCGTCAGCTATGGCGCTTTTTTGGTGCCGGGTCTTGTCATGTTGAACCTCTTGACCCAAAGCGTCGCAAACGCGTCTTTCGGTATTTACTTTCCGAAATTCACCGGCACGATCTACGAAATCATGTCGGCGCCTATCTCGTTCTTCGAAATCTTGCTTGGCTATGTCGGTGCGGCGGCGACCAAATCGATCCTGGTCGGGCTGGTCATCCTGTTGACATCCAATATTTTCGTGCCGCTTCAGATTGCCCATCCGCTCTGGATGATCTTCTTCCTGATCGCGACAGCGATCACTTTCAGCCTCCTCGGTTTCATCATCGGGATCTGGGCCGATGGGTTCGAAAAATTGCAGGTCGTCCCGCTACTCGTGATCACACCGCTGGTATTTCTTGGAGGCAGCTTCTACTCGATCGACATGCTCCCGCCCTTCTGGCAGACAGTGACGCTTTTCAATCCGGTTCTCTACCTCGTCAGCGGGTTCCGCTGGAGCTTTTATGAAATCGCCGATGTGGGTGTAGGGACCAGCATCGCGATGATTGCAGTCTTTCTGGTTGTTTGCGTGCTCATAATCTGGTGGATTTTCAAGACCGGCTATCGTTTGAAAGCGTGAGCTTTGCAGCGTGGAGCTTCCATTTTGCAGCTTCTCTTTCTTTAAAGCCAAGAATTCATCTGTTTGGTTTGGGTCTACTGCCGTTTGCGGCAAGCCAAACCAGACGCGAAGAAACCTTGCTATTCGAGCTTGGCAGCCCTAGCTATCCAAGAGTTTCATACAGCCTTCCTGGAGACTTTTATGACTCGCGTGACTGTGAATGGAACGGAACACGAAATCTCCTCGCCTCCCGATACACCGCTGCTATGGGTTTTGCGCGACGAGTTGGGATTGACAGGAACCAAGTTCGGTTGCGGCATTGCACAATGCGGTGCGTGCAGAGTGCATATCGACGGCGAAGTGGCCGCATCCTGCATGACGCTCCTTGTGGATGTCGAGGGCAAGAGCGTGACCACCATCGAAGGTGTAACCGGTAAGGTCGCCGACGCTGTCTTCGAAGCCTGGGAGAAGAACCAGGTCATTCAATGCGGTTATTGTCAGCCCGGGCAGATCATGGCGGCGGTCGGTCTTTTAACGGCCAATCCCAAACCGACTGACGATGACATCGATCAGGATGAGGCAATGGGACGCAATGTCTGCCGCTGTGCAACATATCACCGCGTCCGTGCCGCCATTCACGACGCGGCTGAGATGCTGGAGGGGTAAGATGCGTGGCGAATATTCCAAAAGCGCGGGCGCCAACCGGCGTGATTTTCTGAAAGGTGCGGGCATGGTAGGCGCGGGGCTCGTGATCGGTTTCAACTTGCCGGGAGGGCGGCGGGCGGCCCTCGCCGCATCAGGGGAGATGACGCCAAACGCATTTGTGCGCATATCGGCGGACAGCACTGTCACTGTCATAGCTAAGCATTTCGAGATGGGGCAAGGGACGACGACAGGCATCCCAACCATAATGGCCGAGGAGCTCGACGCGGATTGGGCGCAGGTCGAGGTGGAATTCGCGCCGTTTAACCCCGAAAAATATGCCTACAAGCAATTGCGCGAAGCCGGAGCCATCGCGCGGGCGCTCCTCGTTCAGGCCGCCGCTGAGACCTGGAATGTGCCGGCTGAGGAAATATCCATAGAAAGCGGCATCGTGCAGCATAAGAAATCCGGCAAGGCCGCATCTTTCGGCGCACTGATCGAAAAAGCGGCGACGTTGTCTGTCCCAAGCGAGGTGAAGCTGAAAGACTCTAAGGATTTCAAGCTTATCGGTAAGCCGCTGCCTCGCAAGGATAGCCCGGAGAAAGCGCATGGCCGCGCCAAATTCGGGATCGATTTCGCTTTGCCGGACATGCTCACCGCCGTTGTCGCGCGCAGTCCGCTCTTTGGCGGCAAGGTCGCGTCCTTCGATGCAACGGAAGCATTGAAGATTCCAGGTATTGTTGATGTCGTGCAGATTCCGACAGGTGTCGCAGTGCTCGGAAAAGGCTATTGGGCCGCAAAAAAAGGACGTGACGCTCTTACAGTCGAATGGGACGACAGCGAAGCGGAAAAACGCGATAGCGACGCGATCGTTGAGGAGTACAAAGCGCTCCTTGACCGCCCCGGCGTGATCGTACGTAACGATGGTGAAGCCGAAGACGCTCTTAAAAGCGCCAAAAAGCTTATCGAAGGCGTTTACGAATTCCCCTATCTTGCGCACGCGCCGATGGAGCCTATGACATGCGTCGTCCGTCTTGGCGCCGATCTCTGCGAGATCTGGTCAGGCTGCCAATTTCCATCCATCGACCATCCTGTCGCCATGTCCGTAACCGGGCTCAGGCCAGAGCAAGTGGTCATCAATACGCTCTATGCGGGTGGCAGCTTTGGACGGCGCGCCAATCCGGCTGGCGATTTCACCTTCGAGGCGGTCTCGATCGCCAAGGCCATCGGCGGGCGCGCGCCAGTGAAGCTGATCTGGACGCGCGAGGACGATATTCGCGGCGGCCGCTACCGTCCGCTCTATGTCCATCAGGTTCGCGCGGGACTGGATGAGAGCGGTGCGATCGTCGGTTGGCATCATCGCATCGTTGGACAATCGATACTCGGCGGCACGGCTTTTGAGTCCGCATTGGTCAAGGATGGCGTCGATGCCACATCGGTCGAAGGCGCTTCAACCATCCCCTACCGCATCCCGAATCATTATGTCGATCTCCATACGACGAAAACTGGCGTCCCGGTTTTGTGGTGGCGCTCTGTCGGCCACACCCATACCGCCTATGTCGTGGAAACCGTCATCGACGAGCTCGCGGAGGCGGCTGGCCAGGATCCGGTTGCGTTCCGGCGTGGCTTAATGCTCGATCATCCGCGCCTTCTGGGCGTTCTTGACCTGGCGGCGGAAAAGGCAGGCTGGGGAGAACCCGTTCCCGAGGGCACGGCGCGCGGCGTGGCGGTACACGAATCCTTCAACAGCTATGTCGCTCAAATCGCCGATGTCCGGCTTGTCGATGGCAAGGTGAAAGTAGACAGGGTGGTTTGCGCTGTCGATTGTGGCTTGCCGATCAATCCGGATGTCATTGCCTCGCAGATGGAAGGCGGTATCGGATTTGGGTTGGGCGCGATTCTTCATGATGAAATCACCTTGCGGAATGGCGATGTTCAGCAATCGAATTTCCATGATTACATTCCGTTGAGAATTGGAGAAATGCCTCGTGTTGAGGTTCACGTCGTGCCATCCGAAGCCGATCCGACAGGCGTCGGCGAGCCGGGTGTACCGCCGATCGGACCCG
>CAYVJO010000028.1:3586-6764 GCA_964451735.1 uncultured Hyphomicrobiaceae bacterium
CGCCGTTGCCAATGCGGTCTACCGGCTGACTAGGAAACGCATTCGCGCATTGCCCATGAGCAAGCATGGATTAACGAGCGTTTAGAGCACGATCAGAATAAGCAGACTGGGTGTTTGTAAAAACCGTGCGGAGATAAGCCGAGATAGGTCAGGATCGTTTCCGTTTGAAATGACCCTGATCTAAAACGGCATTCAATAAGCTAGGCAGCCCGACTGCTCCCTTACTTTCGGAACGCGCCTCAAAGAAGCCCACCTCGCCCGTTCAAAGCTTTATGCATGTTTTTTCAGCGTTATCACGAAGATACGCACTTTCCTGAATTCACAAGGCATGTCGGATAGGCATAAATCGCTTGAAGGATAAATCGCGCCGCCCATGACCTAACTTGCAGTTGCCGATCTGCACCAGGCAGTGAAGCGAAAAACTCTTACAACTTTTAATAGCGATTGACGAAAATACGCGCTGAGGTTAATCAGAGGTTAATCACCATCTACGATCGACAAGCTGTGCTGGAATGGGCAAGCCAATTCAATCAAAGTAAAAATCCACAAATTATAATATAAACCGATCATATTATTATTAATTTAGCCGTTTTAGACAATACTTTCTGTGATTTACAAATAAAAATTGCGAGGATGCTTGTATTACAGGAATTCTCTCTTGTAGCAAACCTGGAGAGAAAACAGCGCCCGTCATGTTTCTGAAACGATAGGCGTTTTGGCACTTTGCTCGCGTTTTTGGTTCGCAAGTGCATTGTTTTGCAAATTAAACCCAAACGGAGATGATTATGAAACGTTCACTTATTTCATTGACTGTACTTCTTCTCGGCCTAGCCGGGCCTGCATTGGCCAACGACAATGAATCGACGATCGAACAAATTGGCGTCAATCATCAAGCTGATGTTGTCCAGACAGGTGAATATAACACCAATATATCTAAAATATATCAAGAAAATGCGGGTGGAAATACAGCCAAAGTTGAGCAAACCGGTGATACGAATATAAATGATTCCTCAATTCGTCAAAGATTCAGTAATAACAGTTCTGATGTTTCTCAGCGCGGCGAGAACAACGCGAACCTGTCAGTCATTTATCAGAATGGGTCTGAAAACATTGCTGAAGTCGATCAGCACGGTACAGATAACGACAACTTTTCTAGAATTGAACTTCAAAAAGGAAAAGCGAACGAAATTTTCGTTGATCAATATGGTGAAAATAACTTGAACACTTCGCTCGTGACTACGGATCTTTTTTCTGGCTTTGTTGATGTTCGTCAGTATGGATCGAACAACACGAATGACTCAATTGTCAACACATCGGGCACGTCTAGTAACTCCGCGATCGTAAGCCAGTATTAAAGAAATAGTACGGGGGATGCTGTTATAGCATTCCCCGGTTTTTTTAGGACTTAGGATGTGTTCGGTCTTTAGGTTTAATAGTTTGAGTGTTCCTAAGCTGGAAGAATAACCCTGCGCAAAACGCAATCAGCGTTTCCGCGCTTTTCGCGCTGCATAGCGCCTGTCGCGCTCAGCCTTGAGTTCAGCCTCGCGAGCCGCATCGCTTTCCGCCTTCGCCTTGAGCTCAGCAGCATGAGCTTCTGCTTCCGCAGCCTTACGCTCAATAGCTTCTGCCTTCTCCCGCGCCTCTGTATCTTTTTTGAGCTTATCCCGCACAGCCTGGCGTTCTTCCCTGGCGGATGCAAGCGCTTCGCGTTCGGCCCGCTTAGCCAGCATTTCGGGATCGTCGGGCTTAGGCGCTTCGTTGAACTTCTTGAGCAAACGCCGCTTTGCCTCGGCTGCCGCCTCGCGACGGTCTTCCAAGCGGCTACCCTTCGGTTGCTTCATACTATCGATCCATTTCGATAAGGTTTCAGGATCACCTATTTTCCGTCGCAGGCCAATCGAGAGGCGCACGAACAACGAGGTTAGCCGTGTCCATAGCCGATAGTCTTGTTCAAGACAATCGTAACATCCCGGGCAAGCAAAGCCATTGGCGGCTTTACTGACATAAAAAAGGCCCCGCAATAGAGGGCCTTTAAGGCTGACTTTGCCTAGACTTTAAATGCTGCCATCCTATTCGCGATTGCCGAAGAGCGACAAGAGCATCAGGAACATGTTCAGAAAATCGAGATACAGACGCAGCGCCCCCATGATCGCTTTCTGACCAGAGGCGGCCTGGTTGTCGCCCGCGAAATAGCTCTCCTTGATCGACTGCGTGTCATAGGCCGTCAAGCCGGCGAAAACGAGCACACCAATCACCGAAATGGCGAATTGCAAAGCTGTCGAACCGAGGAAGATATTGACGATGGACGCGATGATAATTCCAATCAATCCCATAAACAGGAACGATCCCCAACCGGACAGATCCTTTTTCGTCGTATATCCGAACACGCTGAGCGCGCCGAAAGATGCTGCCGTTATGAAGAAGACGCGCGCGATTGAGCCATGGGCATAGACCAGAAATATCGATGAAATCATCGCGCCCACGAGCGCCGCATAGACCCAGAACAGCACTTGGCCGGTTTGAACACTCATCTTGTGCAGGCGGGCCGACAGGAAGAAAACCAGCCCGAGCGGAGCGAGGAAAAGCACCCATTTCAGCGGGCTAACGAATACCAGATGTCCAAAGGAGGTCAGCATTACGCCATTTGGAAGCGCTGCGACGGCTAAGCTCGCATCCGTGGTTACGGCCATTGCATAGACGCCGTAAGCGACAACGCCTGTAATAGCAAGCCCGGCAGCCATGTAATTATAAACGCGAAGCATAAAGGCGCGCAGGCCCTCGTCGATCACATATCCGCCAGTACGCGCCCCGGCAATCGTTTGTCGTTCGAAATCCGCCATGTCTGAACCCCTTTGAAGCTCTTCTGAACCGTGAAAGTAAAACTCACGATTTGTATCGTGGATAACATCGCGCATCCACTGAAATCCATTTTACCTTTCGCCAGAAGTTATTTCAGCGAAACCGACCCTTTTCGAAACACTACTCCGTACGTAAATAGGGTGCAGCTTTCGCATTAAGCACTCGGAGCGTGCCAAATAATCCAAAACCAATCATAAATATGGTCGCAAGAACGGCAGGCTGCAATAGTGCGCTTAATGGAGCGGTAAACGAAACATCGACGATCTGCGTCAGCAGCACGTAGGCGAGCCGCGCGCGCTCGAGGCCGGCCGCTACGATG
>CAYVJO010000028.1:6774-13336 GCA_964451735.1 uncultured Hyphomicrobiaceae bacterium
GACGGCCGTTCCCGCAACGATGGCGAAACCTGCCGTCGCAAGGCCCAGAATCAAATATTCTGCCATATGGGCAAAGAGAACGCGGCGGCGCGTGGCTCCAAGAGTCTTGAGAATGACCGCTTCGTAAATCCGGCGGGCCCGCACGGTGCTCAAGGCTCCGGCAAGCACCAGCACGCCCGATAGCAATGTGAGGCTGCCCGCCGCGCGGATCGCAGTGAATATCTGACCAAGCACACGGTTCACGGTCTCCAGCGCGTCGCGGACCCGGACTGGCGTCACGCTTGGGAACTCAGCGGCAACCGACCTCACGACTTCAGCTTCGCCAGCCGGATCTGAGCCGGGCCACGTCAGCGTCGCAAGCATGTTGTAAGGTGCGGATTCAAGAGCGTTCGGCGAGAAAATCATGACGAAATTGATGTTAAGCGAATTCCATTCGACGGTCCGAAAATTGGCAAGGCGCGCCGTAACGTTCCGGCCAAGCACGTTGAAGGTCACATTGTCGCCGATCTTCAATCCCAATGCCCGTGCCAAATCGGCTTCGAATGATACGAGCGGCTCGCCGGAATAATCCTTCGGCCACCATTTACCCTCGACCAGTTGGGAGTCGGAGGGCAGCCGATCGGAAAATGTCAGGCCGCGATCACCCTCCAGTACCCATTTCGCTTCGTCCGGGGGCGTGAGTTGCGACGCTGCGACTCCAGCCAGTTCGACGATCTTGCCCCGCAGCATAGGCGCGCTGTTCAGCTCTGATCCAGGCGCCTTGGCCGCAATCAACTCAGCAAAGCGCGGGAAATCGGTTTTGTTGATGCCGACGAAGAAATGGCTCGGCGCGCGCTTGGGCATCTGCGTTTGGAGTTCGGCCGTCATCGACGCATTGGTTACAGCAATGGCGGTCAGAAGGGTCAAGCCGGCGCCGAGCGAAACGGTTACAGTACCGGTAAGCCCCGCCGGCCCGGCGATATTCGCGATCGCCAGGGCAAGTTCGGGTTTTCCGGACCGTGGCGCCATTGCGGCCAGCTTTCGGAAGGCATAGCCGAGGCCGGCAAACATCATGAAGGTTGCCGCGACCGCGCCAAGCGCAATGGCGGCAATGCGCGGCTGCTGCGAAAGTGAGACCGCAAGGATGACGAGCAATGCAGCACTGGCGATCGATCCAGCCGCAAACAGCGCCGGAGGCCAGCTTACAGGACGATCCACCTGCTCGCGAAGAAGTTCGGCGGCCCTTATCTGACGGGCGCGACCGAGCGGCCAAAGAATGAAGATCAGTGCGATCAGCAACCCGTAAGCCGCCGCTAGGAGAAGCGGAAGAGGATAGAAGCCGAATTCGACATCCAGCGGCAGGTTGCGTCCATAGAAGCCGAGCGCGATGAAAGGCAGGGCTGTACCCAGCGCAAGGCCTATCACGATGCCGATCAATGCAATGATCAGGACCTGGATCAGAAAGCTGCGTGTGATCAAATATCCCGGCGCGCCGAGCGCCTTATAGGCTGCGATGACTTTACGCTTGCGCTCGATGAAGGCGCCGACGGCGTTAGCGACCCCGATACCGCCAGTCAGTAGCGCTGTCAGGCCCACCAGCGTCAAGAAATCCTGAAGCCTGCGGATGGATTGGCTGATCCCGGGCGCGGGATCGCTGCGGTCACGCAGCTGGAAGCCGCTATCCGGAAGCGCGCTTGCGAGACGTTCCTTATCTAACGGAACGGTGTCCGCGGATTTGACACGGTAGCGCCAATCGATGAGGCTGCCGGGCTGCGCCAGTCCGGTTTGCCTGAGAGTTTCCAGCGACATCAGTACGCGCGGTCCCAGCACGAGGCCAACCGCGAGGCGATCCGGCTCTTTCTGAACGACTGCGCCGATCTCCAGCGTTGCTTCACCGATCCGTATGCGGTCGCTCGTCTTCAGGCCGAGCTGTTCAAGCAAGCCCCTCTCTACGGCCACGACGCCTGGTCTTCGGATATCGTCCAGGCTTTTTCCATCGTCGAATTCGGCGGCGCCATAAAGCGGATAAGCGCGATCGACGGCTTTTATCTGTACAAGCGCCTGACCCTCCGATCCGTCTGTCATGCGAGCCATAGACCTTAAGGTTGCGACCTCGCTGACAGCGCCCTGCTCTCCGAGAATGCGCCGTTCCTCGTTCGTCGCCTCGCGGTGGACGAGGCTTGCTTCAACGTCGCCGCCAACCAGCACACGGCCTTCGCGTGCAAGCGTGTACTGTATCGCCGATGACAGCGTTCCAACTGCCGCGATCGCAGTCGCGCCAAGCGCTATGCAAGCAACAAAAATGTAAAACCCCGACAAGCCGCTGCGGAGTTCGCGAAGTGCCAGGATCATGCTGAGCGGCACGAGGCGTAACGGAGCGCCGGAGGCCCGTTCTGTCATGGCAGCCGTACTCATGCGACGCTCTCAAGTTCGCGGCGTCCTTTTGCGATCAAGCCGTCCTCAATTGTGACAATGCGCTCGCAACGCTCGGCGAGAGTCCGGTCGTGCGTAATGAGCACCAGAGTTGCGCCATAGGTTTTGTGCAACGTGAAGAGGATATCCATGATCTGCTCGCCAGTGCGTGCGTCGAGATTGCCGGTCGGCTCGTCGGCAAACAGAATTTTCGGATTTGGGGCCAGAGCCCTTGCAATAGCCGCGCGTTGCTGCTCGCCTCCGGAAAGCTGGGAGGGAAAATGGTCAAGCCGATGCGACAGGCCGACCATTGACAGCACATCCTTAGCGCGGGCACGGGCGTCGGCGCGGCCAGAAAATTCCAACGGCAGCGCGACATTTTCAACAGCGGTCATAGTTGGCACAAGGTGGAAAGATTGGAAGACGATACCGATATTATCTCCACGGGCGCGAGCGAGGCCATCTTCGTCGAGCGCGGTGAAATCATGCCCGGCGATGCGGACGCTTCCTCCGGTCGCTTTTTCGAGCCCGGTCATGATCATGAGAAGGCTCGACTTGCCTGAGCCGCTAGGGCCGACGATGCCAACCGCTTCGCCAGCCCCGATCGCGAGTGTGATGCCGCGCAGAATGTCAACGGTTACCGCCCTGTTCTGGAGACTGAGATGAACGTCTTTGAGGTCGATGATCTTTTCTGGCACGCTTGGAAGGCTCCCATAGGGTGTCGCAACAATAATTCGATATATTGGATCTGGCGAAAGGCTGCCGCATGATTACAAAGGGCATATGGACATCTGCTCTCGTTTTTGCGAGCTTCATCACAACCCTGATTGCGGGTATGTCGCATCAATCCTCCAAAGCGGCGCCTGCGGACAAGGAAATCGTGATCGTCGCCTATGGCGATAGCCTGATTGCCGGCTATCAACTTCCAGCAAATGACGCCTTTCCAGTCCAGCTCGAAAACGCTCTTCGCAAGCGGGGACACAATGTGCATGTGATTAATGCAGGGGTTTCAGGCGATACGGCGGCAGATGGATTGGCGCGTTTCGACTGGACAATGCCTGAAAAGGTCGACGCGGTGATACTGGAGCTTGGCGCCAATGATAGCCTGCGCGGACTGCCTATTGCTGGAACGAGAAAAGCGCTTGAAGAAATCCTGTCCCGGTTGACAGAGCGTGGAATCGAGGTTTTGCTGACAGGCATGGAAGCACCGCGCAATTGGGGTGATGCATATACGGAAGAGTTCCGCGCCATGTATCGTTCCCTCGCAGACATGCATAACGCGCGCCTCTACCCCTTTTTCCTCGAAGGTGTCGCCCTGGATCCATCGCTCAACCAGAGCGATGGGCTTCACCCGAACGCCGACGGCGTTGCCGCTATTGTCGAAAATATGATGCTTACGGTTGAGGACTTGCTCGAACGGGTCAAAGCGAAACGCCTTAAGGAGAGTTGATGCGGCGTATCGGCCCTTGCCTTTTCCCGTTGAGCGGGAAGAGCAGGGCTGCGCCGAGAGCCATCAGGACTGGTTCATATTCGGATTGGTAAGGAGGTTGTGCTGGTTATGGCAAGATAGTGAATGCGCGAATGCCCCTTCTTCATAAACGCCGCTCTCAACATCCAGGAGGCGCGCTATGCCAAGATTGTTCACCGGCATCGAACTTCCGGCCCGAATTGTCGATCGGCTTGCACTTTTGCGCGGAAAACTTGCCGGCGCACGATGGATCGATCCCGAACGCTATCATATCACGATACGGTTCATTGGAGATGTTGACGATCTAACTGCCCATAATTTCGCTTCTGCGCTGTCCGAAATCAAATTTGGCGAATTTGCCTTACGATTGAATGGGCTTGGATGTTTTGGAGGCAACAAGCCGCGAGCATTATGGGTCGGTATCGATCCGTGCGAGCCGCTGATGCGTTTGCAAAAAGCGCACGAGCGTGCGGCTCGTAGTGTCGGGCTACCGCCCGAGACACGAAATTTCGCGCCACATGTCAATTTGGCGCGGCTCAGCAACACCAGACCACAGATGCTGGCTGAATATCTATCTTACTATGGGGGTTTCGTCGCAGAACCTTTCGAGGCGGAACGCTTTGTGCTTTTTTCCTCCCGCTCCAATCAAGGCGGTGGACCTTATCTGGTGGAAGCTGCTTACCCGTTCATCGGAGCGAGTGGTCTGTCCGCCGAAGTCGTCTGAGATAGTGGACGCGCTGTCAATTTGACGAAAAGCCCACGACAGGCTGCATCTATGAGTTGGCACGCATAGTCGAACGCGTCCTTGTTGCCAAAGAATGGATCTGGAATTTCATGCACCGACAAATTCGGGGCGTAATCCATCAGAAGTACGATTTTTTCGTGATGGTCAATCGCCGCGCGTTTGCGAAGAGCATTGCGATTACTGCGATCCATCGCCAGAATCAGGTCAAATTTTTCGAAATCACTGGACGTTACACGCCTTGCTCTCAGGTCGCTGATATCGATCCCACGTGAAAGCATGGCTTCCTGGGCGCGTTCGTCTGGCGCTTTTCCGATATGCCAGCTTCCCAATCCAGCCGAGTCGACGTTAAAATGGTTGCTGAAACCTCTTTGTGCGACGATGTGCCGGAAAAGACCCTCGGCAATAGGCGAGCGGCAAATATTGCCCAAGCAAACGAACAATAAATTTTTCTTCGTAATCGGCGCACTTGTATTCATTTACGGATGATGCCATGAGCGCATCAATCAGGCAAATGCGACTAAAGGCTAATACAGGCGGTTGGGGCCGTGGTGATGCGTTTCACCGGCTGGCGTTGCCCCTGGGGTATGCGGGAGGCATAGGACGTCTCAGTCGCAGCTTGACACGCTCGCGCCTGTTTATCTTTTAATTTGACTTGGAAAGACCTGCTGAGGAAACAAGCCCAGTTCGTTTAAAAATTTGCAATACCTGTATAAAAATAGCGCCCTAGTCCAACGGTGAATATCAGATTCCCGTATATGGAGTGTTCAATTACGAGAGCCCAATAAGATCGTGAATTCTCATAACGCCAGGCAAAGAGCAATCCACCTAGAAAGCTAATGATAAGCGTCGTAATATTTTGAAACACAATGTGACTGAAGGAAAAAAGTACGGCGTTAAGAACGATCGCGCCTTGCGGGTCCCCGGAAAAGAGCGGGCGATAGCGATGAAAGAAAAAAACCCGATACATAATCTCCTGGGTTGTGACCGAAATCAGCGGATACAGGACCATCACCATGATCCATGTGTCATAAGCATAGCGGGGGAAAGCAAGGAACCTTTGCGGTACATCGTAATATGCAAAGACCGCAATCGCGGGGCCTGCAATGGCAAATAACATCACGATGCTGGCGAGATCAAACAGGCGGATGCCGGTGCCCAGCGTCCGGCGCCAAGAAAAACTGCGGTCGAGGGTTAAAAAGATGATAAAAAACAGAAAGACTGGCGGAAGCAGCGTGAAAAGCGGGACTCTATACTCATAAAGCAAAGTGTAGATAGCGATCGGGGTGGCTACGAAGAACACCAGCATTTCGATTAGCAACCACAGGCGCATCAAAATGCCCGCGCTGGGCACATCAATCTGTCCGGCTCGCCTCTGTGGCGCGTTTGCACGCCTGCTGTGCAGGTCTTTATGCATAAGATTACTCTGGCGGATCTAGGTCGCGTAAACGCCATCGCCCGTAACGCCACGCTGCCCGTATTGGATGGCGCTCGTTGCGGACGTCAGGCGCGGGATCGTAGCCGCTCGTGCCGCCTGGTCTGCATCGCGAAATCCGGGACATCATCAGCCAGAAGCCACGCCATGGACCATTCAGGGTAATGGCGTCAAGGGCGTATTCGGAACAGCTTGGCACATGGCGGCAACGCCCTCCCGCGAAAGCTGCAATGCTGTAACGATAGGCCAGGATAGGCAGCTTTAAAATCGCTGCTGCCGCTTTTTCGAAAGACTTTGGAGATCTGGCCACCGCCCCATCTCCGGGTTTCATGACTCTCATGACTTGCGATTGGGGATGTACGGCCGCGACATCAAGGGGGTAAATGCATGGCAGACAAAAAAAGCGCCCAACCCCGGCGATGGTTGGGCGCTCATGTTTGTACCACGCTTTGCACCGGGAGGGATGCCGGTGCTGTAACGAGGCCTTCGGTTAGACGGGGGGCACTACCGATGGTGACTGGCCTCG
>CAYVJO010000029.1:0-13263 GCA_964451735.1 uncultured Hyphomicrobiaceae bacterium
CGTGAAACAGAAGACCTGGTCCTGGAATAGCTCCAGTTTCGTGTGTTCGAGAAATTCCTCCGGGTTGTCGCCTTCGAGAAGATTGGCGACCAGCTTTCGGAGCCATTGATAGGGCGCTGGATCATCAGTTGGCGCATCGCCATTCACCAGCACGACCCCGTCCTTATACAACGAATGAGCCGCAACGCCGAATTCGGCGATTTCATCCATCATCTTGGTGCGGATCTGTAACTCCACACGCTGATGGCCAGGGCCGACAAACGTGGTATGGATCGACTGGTAATTGTTGTATTTAGGCGTCGAGATGTAATCCTTGAAACGGCCCGGAACTGTGCGCCACGTCGTGTGAACAGCCCCAAGCACGCGGTAACAATCCGAGATTTCCTGGACGATGACACGAAAACCGTAAATATCGGAGAGCTGCTCAAGCGAAATCTGCTTGTTTTCCATCTTTCGCCAGATGGAATACGGTTTTTTTTCGCGCCCCGAGACCTGTGCAGCCAGACCGTTATCATGCAACTTGGCTTTGAGCTCGTTCTCGATCGACTCGATCATATTCTGATTTCGTTCACGGAGCAGAGCGAGCTGCTTGATGAGCGTTTCATAAGCTTGAGGATGCAGCCAGCGAAAAGCGAGCTCCTCCAGCTCGTCCTTCATTTCCTGAATGCCCATGCGTCCGGCGAGCGGGGCATAAATATCCAGCGTTTCCTGAGCATTCCGCCGTCGGCTTGCGGGATTCATATATTCAAGAGTTCGCATATTATGAAGCCGGTCAGCAAGCTTAACGAGCAGCACACGGATGTCGCTTGAGATCGCGATGAGCAGCTTTCGGAAATTCTCCGCCTGTTCTGCGCGCTTGCTGACCAGATTGAGCTTGTCGATCTTGGTGAGCCCGTCGACAAGAGCTCCTATCTCGCCGCCAAATTTCTCGACGATCTCGGCCTTGGTCGCTTCGGTGTCCTCGATCACGTCATGAAGAAGGGCCGTCGCAATGGTGGCGTCGTCGAGTTCATAGTCGGTCAATATCGCGGCAACTTCCAACGGATGTGAAAAATACGGGTCGCCGGATGCACGTTTTTGACTGCCGTGCGCTCTCATCGCATAAACGTAAGCGCGATTCAGCAGATCTTCGTTTGTCGCTGGATTATAGCTAGCGACCTTCTCAACAAGTTCGTATTGCCTCATCATGACGGGTTACCCTGCCCGCCTCCGGACATGTCAGCGCAGACCGAAACGATTAACGCCCCCGGCTATTTTGGTGCTGGTCGGAGGGAATGCTTCTCTCCATGCCGCGCAAAAGCTCCTCTTCAGTCATGCGATCGATCATGCGATCGGCGGAAGGATCGTCGCGGCCGAAGATCGGACGATCAAGCCCGCTGGGCAACATAGGCACGGCATCTGGTTCCGGCTCGTCTACTTCGACATAACGCTGCATCGAGTGGATCAAGTCTTCTTTTATATCTTCCGAATCGATCGTACGTTCTGCAATTTCACGCAGCGCGACCACAGGATTTTTATCGTTTTCGCGTTCTACCGTTATTGGAGCCCCGGCGGATACGGACCGTGCGCGATGGGAGGCGAGCAAAACGAGCTCAAACCGGTTTGGAACTTTATCGACACAATCTTCAACCGTAACGCGGGCCATGGCGCATGATCCTGAGTTATTTTGGAAAACTATCTCTTAAGTAGCGATTTTTTTTTCTTCGCGCAAGCACCGCATCTGACTTACCCTAGCAATACGCAATATGAAATCAGGGAAAGCCACATCTGCCGTACCAACCGCCTCCTCGCCTAAAAATAGCTGTCATTGCCGCTGTTGTTGTATAAGGCGCAGCATGGTTTGACACGCCGAGGTTGAATTCACAATACCCGAAAAAAGCGTTTATCGTCTTTATGCTATTGCCTACTCACGCAGATTCAGCGATTGTGACATCAAAGCGTGCTGTTTACGTAAGTTTTTTTCTCAAAGCTGCGCATGAGTCGCTCATACAACTATCCAGATTAGCCAGCACGATTGAGTTAAAGGAAAAAAATCAATGCGCGGCATCATCCAATAGAATGTCAATGATCTCGTCTGTACAGCCAGTATGAATGCGCCTTAAAAGCTGTGCTGCATTGAGTTTGTAAACGGGATGACGCCACGAAGGAGTAATTTCAAGGATCGGCAGCAATACGAATAAGCGGCGCGCCGCTCCAGGATGAGGCAAAGTAAGTTTAGGCGAATAAAATTTTTGAGCTTGCTTATCGGGGTTTGGCCAATTTATGATTCGATTGTTATAATCAATAATATCAAGGTCAAGGGGGCGTGGCCCCCAACGTTTTAATGACCGACGCCCTGCTCTGACCTCGATTTTTTTTAGCCTCGACAAAAGAGCCGCGGGTGGGAGTGAGGTGCTTATCAGCGCGGCTGCGTTTGTGAAATTGGGTTGCTCGATCAGTCCGTAGGGTTTCGTTCTGTACAGGCGCGACAGGCGTAAGATTTCGATGCCATAGCGTTGAAGCTCCTTTGAAGCTGCCATAATCGTCCTATTGGCATTCCCCCACCGACTGGTTACATTGCTACCTAAGCTGAGAATGATCATTTCGTGTTAGGTGTTTACCACTAGTTTTCGTGTTGACAGAATCCCAGGGGGCTGGGTGGCTGCTGGAAACAAAGTTGGAGTGCCATTCTTTATATGACACGCCGCTTTTTTTCCTCGGAAGGAAAATATGCAAATGAATTTTTATCCCTCGGAACGAGTCGCGCTTTTTATCGATGGCGCAAACCTTTATGCAACGGCTAAGGCGCTAGGCTTTGATATAGATTACAAGCGGCTTTTGACACTTTTCCGTTCAAAAGGACAACTTTTAAGAGCTTTGTATTACACGGCTCTTGCGGAAGATCAGGAATACTCATCGATACGCCCATTAATCGACTGGCTCGATTATAATGGCTACACGATGGTCACGAAGCCGACCAAAGAATTTACTGATGCTTCGGGACGCAGAAAGATCAAGGGCAACATGGATATCGAGCTGACGGTCGATGCGATGGAGCTTTCTCAGCATATTGATCATGTCGTGCTGTTTTCAGGCGATGGGGACTTTAGAACGCTCGTCGAGGCATTGCAGCATAAGGGCAAGCGCGTCAGTGTGGTCTCAACGATGAACACACAGCCGCCGATGGTCTCTGACGAACTACGCAGACAAGCAGACCAATTCGTCGATCTTGCCGATCTCGAAGAGCAGATTTGCCGAGTGAGCGGTGAGAATTATCCGCGCGAAAATATGAGAGGCATTCCCGGCTCAAGCTATGCCAACGCAGAGACGGACGATTTCGCCGACGCGTGAACATAGCTGCTGGTACAGGTGGCTCCGGAATTGTTGCGCCATTGACAACACGGTAAAGCTGTTGCCAGTGCATATCTGACGTATTTCAAATTGCCTGTACATGGATCAAGCCGAACCACCGATCGATTGTGCGCTTTGCCAACGTCTTACGGCTTTTCGCGCTCAAAACCGCGCTGCGAACCCGGACTGGTTCAACTCACCCGTCCCATCCTTCGGTGACGAGAATGCGCGTCTGCTCATCGTCGGCCTGGCACCCGGCTTGAAGGGAGCGAACCGCACGGGACGCCCTTTCACGGGCGACCATGCGGGCTTGTTGCTTTACGCCACGCTGCTCAAATTCGGTTTCGCCACAGGGCGTTATGACGAGAACGCTGAAGACAGCCTGCGCCTTAGAGCATGCATGATTACCAATGCCGTTCGTTGCGTTCCCCCAGCAAACAAACCGGAAACGGGCGAAGTGAATATGTGTGGCGATTATCTGCGGGCGCGTATTTCACTTTTGCCCGAACTCAGCGCAATCCTCGCGTTGGGCCGCATTGCGCACGCAGCAACATTGCGTTCTTTAGGGTTGAAATTGAAAGATTTTCCTTTTGCTCATGGCCGAATTTACGACATGCCGATCGAAGAAATCCGCCTGTATGACAGCTATCATTGTTCGCGTTACAATACCAATACTGGTATATTGACGCCGGATATGTTCAACGCCGTTTTTCAGAATATTCGCGACTGGCTTGATCAAGATCATTGTAGCGCTGTAATGTGAGTGGCTTTATTCACTTCACGTTTTTCATTCGCAAGAGTAGCCAATGCTGGAAATCTCAACAGCGAAAGTTGCCCATGTCATTATTCGCGCAAGGGAATATGACGCCAAGACAGGAAGCTGGGAGGACATGGTCGGCAATGGCTTCCGTGATGACGACAGCAACGCAATTTTAGAAAATTTTTCGAACGATTCGACGCGTAGCGAGTTGGCTGAGTTTATTGCCGGGCTGAATGAAGATGAGCAGGCAAGCCTCGTTGCGCTGGCTTGGATTGGACGAGGATCCTACGGTCCGGACGAACTGGACGAAGCTGTCGGAATGGCTAAATCCGAACGCGTAAATAAAACGGAAGACTATCTGCTGGGCATACCTTTGCTGGCCGACTATCTGGAAGAGGGTCTCGACAAGCTCGGATTTTCAATCGAAGAGGCTGAACAAGATATCTTATGATCCAACAGCCCGTTCAATGAAATCAGGTTCTTTTTTTGTTTGATTGCCCTTGAACGTAAAACCGTATCCCGATTTACTGCAAGTTATCGTCGCACTTGCTGCCTTACCAAGATCAATGAACTTATCCATCAAAGAACGTTATGCGATCCATCGCAATAAGGGCCGTCGCAA
The DNA here is from genome assembly GCA_964451735.1 of uncultured Hyphomicrobiaceae bacterium. Lineage (GTDB taxonomy): Bacteria > Pseudomonadota > Alphaproteobacteria > Rhizobiales > Rhodomicrobiaceae > JAHQVI01. Next base: position 4,713 of record CAYVJO010000029.1, read on the forward strand.
GTTTGTTTGCACCCACAAAGATTGACAGTTTCAGATTTCTCCGCCTTGAAGGCCAAAGGCTCCAGCCCGGTGTTTTTGTGCGATCCGTCACAAAAAGGTTGGCGTGACGATAGACCACAACGGCACCAGAAATAGGTTCTGCCTTCAACGAGTTCCACTAGATAAGGGCTCAGTTGGGCGGGAACTGGCTCTACCATGGCATGTCTCCCCTGACTTTGGACTTAACAACTGCTCGAATATCGTCGGACCAAGTCGCCCCACGGGTGAACGAGCGAATGTTTTGTCAATTGCATAAAGCACAGCCGGGAAAAGGGGAACTGGTTTTCAGAAGGGCATTCAGGCTTTATCAGCATCCGAGCCGCCAATTCCTCGATCCGTGATTGGCGGGTGCGGGACCAGCATTTCACCTTGCCAGCGCTGTAAAAGCAGGAGTGCCATCAAGAGCCCCAAAAAGGCTAGCGCCGCCATTGCAAGATACGCTCCTCCCGAAAGCGTGCGGTATAAAGGACCGGCGGCGAGCGAAACCAGCCCCATGGCGACGCCGGCCGTAATGGAGGCGTACAAACCTTGGGCGGAGGCTGCCAGCGTTGCGGGAAACGCCTGTGTTATGAATTGCATGGCCCCGAGATGGGCCGCTCCGAATGTCAGCCCATGCAGAATTTGCACGGCAAACAAGCCCGCCAGTGGTGGATCGTAAGCCGTGACAGTCCATCGGAGGACAGCGGCTAGAGCAGCTGCAACCATGAGCTGTACAGGGCTGAAAAACCTGCTGACTAGAGCGCCATAGGCAAAAAAGACGATTTCCGCGATCACACCGATGCTCCATAGCGATCCGATGATGGCGGGCGATATGCCGGCGGCAGTCCAGTGAAGCGTGCCGAAAATATAATAGACCGCATGGGCGGACTGTATCGCGCTGGTTACGGCAAGAAACAGCCAGAGGTTTGGCGCCCTGGCAAGAAGCAGAGCGTCCGCGAAACGGATTCTCGGCTTTGCAACTGCCTCGCCGAGCGGTGTATGCGGCAATGCGCTGTCTTCGTCGCGAGGCAGCCAATGGGCTGCAATCACGACACAGACTGAAGCCGCGACAAACAGCCAAAGCGCGGCCTCAGCCCCCCAAAAATCAACCGCCACACCGCCCGCCAGCGTCATGGCGATATAGCCAAGGGAGCCCCAAAGGCGCATGCGGCCGTAATCCGCCTTGGCCAGGCGCGCGCCTGCGAGCGCGATCGTATCCGTGATCGGGATAACGGACATCCAAAAGAGCGTGAAAAGAAGAACAACGCAAAAAATTGCCGGGAAACCGTCAGTCAAGGGCAGGATGAGGATGCAAGCCAGCGCCCCCCATGCCAGCCAGTATAAAAGCCTTACCGGGCGGCCCGTCCAATCGGCGAGAAAAGTCATGCCTGGTGTGAAGAGCGCCCGCAAGATTACGGGGATGGCGTAAACAAGCGATATCTGGAAATCGCTCAATCCACGCAACTTCAGCCACAAAGGCAGGAGCGGCATGTAACAGCCGACAATGAAAAAGATTGCGACGAAGAAAACAGAAAGCCGCAGCCCGAAGCCAGCATCCCGCTCGCAGCGAAAATCATTTGTCCGAAGCACGGCCGGCTAAACCAATCGCTAACATATTGCCTGCATAGTCACGCCTGGAAGTTGCATCATCGCTTACTGGATTTTGATCGTAAAAAGCAATGTCCTCACTGCCATCCCATATCACATCGCTCACGGCCGATTACGAAGCGATCGAGCGAGCGATCCGCGAAACGAGCCGAGGGCGTTGGTTTCTCAACAGTTTTTTGGAGCGAAACCGCTCAGCAGAGACGAGGATACTTCTAGCGGCCATTGGAAAGCTGGAAGCGGCAATGCGCGATAATGGCCGTATCCTGCAAGAACCTCCCGCATTCGATGCGCTTATGGCGATTCGCGACGCGTTCGATCAAGCACGCGGAGATATGGCTCATTTGGCCCGGATAGAACGCGGCCCCGCCGCTGAATTCCCATCGCGCCGTTTTGCCTTCGAGACCATTCCCGCCGACATTGCGGCAGAAACCCGGGCGATTCGTGACTGTGCTGGAAGCATACAAAGCGCCGCTTACGCCTTACAGGCGGCTGGCGTATTTCAGGGCGTGGCGCGCCAGATTGCCGATAGCGCTGACGCCATCGAACACGCCTGTGCTAATCAGGAGATCGCGCTCGCGCGCGCAAGCCGCATGGCCGCGCTGCTCAGTGAGATCGAATCGGAGCTGATGACGGTTTACGAAGACGACATTCTCACCCTGCGTCTTGATGATGCCGATGAGCCCGCCAATCGAAATGCTCTGGAGCTAAGGCGGGGGCAAAGCTGTATCTCGGAGGCGCTGGTCGAGGAAATTTCCGCCGCGCTTTTCGAATCGAGAGGCAAGGACGAGGACCATAACGGACCCTCCAAGGTCTGATAGGTCAGCCCTCCGTGCTGTTTAGACAGTCCTCAAGCGTTTTCGCTTCGATATTGCCGCCGGACAAAACAATACCTACAGCATCCGTCGGCCGATAGAGACCGCTCAACACAGCCGCCAATGCGATCGCGCCGCCTGGTTCGAGAACAAGCTTCAACTCGTTGAACGCGAAGGCCACAGCAGTTTTCGTTTCCTGGTCCGGAACTGCAAGCCCGCCGGCCAGCTTTTTCCTGCCTACGGCGAAGGTCAACGTACCCGGCTCGGTCATAAGCAGGGAGTCGCAAATGGATTTGGCGCCAGGCTCGTTCTTTTCACGCCGGCCAGATTTCAAGGAACGCGCGAAATCATCAAAACCTTCAGGCTCTACCGTATAGACGCGGCTGGCGGGCATGGCCTCCTCAATTGCCAGTGCGACGCCGGAAGCCAATCCGCCCCCACTGCAAGGAACCAGCACCGCTTCCAATTCAGCCCCCGCGGCTTTCGCTTGTTCCGCCATTTCGTGTCCAACGGTGGCCTGTCCCGCTATCACATGCGGATTGTCGAACGGAGAAACAAATTGCGCGTTTCGCTGTTTTGCGAGAGCCAACGCTATCGCGTCCCGATCCTCGGTATAGCGGTCATATGTCACGACTTCGGCGCCAGACCGCCGCGTCCGGGCAACCTTAAGCGCCGGCGCGTCAGATGGCATCACGATCACTGCGGGTATTTCACAAAGACGCGCTGCCTCCGCAACGCCTTGTGCGTGATTGCCAGAGGAACATGCAACAACGCCACCTGGAAAAGCGTTTCGGTCTATGCGTGAGATACAGTTATATGCGCCGCGAAACTTGAAACTCCCAGTGCGTTGCAGAATTTCAGCTTTCATGAGAATGCGCGCGCCTACCCGGTCGTTGAGGAATACGGATTCCAGAAGAGGCGTTCGCGTTGCGTAAGGCCGGATACACGCTGCGGCATCGCGGACGTCTTCAAATGATGGAAGGCGAAACGATAAGGTCATGACGATCAAACAGTCCGACTGCAAACCGAGGCGAGATTTGCGATAAACTGGCGAGCGCAATTCTCCCAACTGAAGCCGAGAGCATAATCGCGGCAAGCTTTCCGGTCTATGGTTAAAGCTTGCAATGCAGCTGATTTAAGGTCGTCGCCAAGAAAGCCGACAGCTCCATCTAAAATAACGTCCTTCGGGCCTGTGACGGGATAGGCCGCGACGGGAACGCCCGAGGCAAGCGCCTCCAACAGAACGACGCCGTAAGTGTCTGTCCGGCTTGGAAAAATGAACGCGTCTGCCGAGGCGTAGGCTTCAGCGAGCGTTTCCCCGAACAGAGGGCCGGTGAATATCACATCGGGATAGCCGAATCGAAGAGCGGAGAGCTGCGGGCCGCCGCCAACGACGGCTTTTTTTCCTGGAAGGTCAAGATCGAGAAAAGCGCTGAGATTCTTTTCTACAGCCACGCGGCCGACATACAGGAAAACAGGTCCATCACCGAAACGCCGGACCGGGCGGGGGCGAAACAAGGCCGTATCGACCCCCCGCGACCACGGTAGAAGGCGCGTCAGACCTTTGGCGGCCAGCTCCTCTCTGAGCGAGGCGGTCGCCACCATCGTCCCCTGCGCAGCGTTATGGAACCAACGCTCATAACAATAGCCCCAGGATTCGGGGATCGGCAATCGAGCGGCTGCATATTCGGGGAAGCGCGTATGATAGCTTGTCGTAAAAAGCCGGTCTTGACGCAGGCATATGGCGCGCGCGGCCAGGCCGATCGGCCCCTCCGTTGCAATATGAATATAGTCCGGGGCGAATGCCTCGATCCTGTCCCTGGCATGCGATGGCCGGATCAGAGAAAGCCGGATTTCCCGGTATGTAGGCATGGGTACGGTACGAAAGCCCTTTGGGGATAGAATATCCACCTCATGACCGAGATGGTCGAGTTGCTCGCATAAGCGGCTATAGGTTTGAACGACACCGTTGACCTGGGGGTGCCAGGCATCGGTGGCTATTAGGAAGCGCATCAGGCGGCGGCAACCGTCGGCTGCATGGCGGAGGCTTCGGATGCTTCGATCTGCATGATATCGAGCCAACGAATGACCTCAAATTTGCCATCGAAGGTTTCACCGACAGCAGTCCCACTTTCGACCCAGTCGCCGCAGTTGATGTACGTAACTCCTGAGATCTCACGCATGGACGCAAAATGAATATGCCCGCATATCACTCCCTCGGCATCATGCCGCTTGGCCTCCCCTGTTAGAGCAGCTTCGAAATCGCCAATATAATTAACTGCTTTCTTGACCTTATGTTTCAGGTAAGCGGATAGCGACCAATAAGAAAAGCCGAATTGGCGTCGTACGGTATTGAAAACCGTGTTGACGCCCAGCGCGAGCGCGTAAGCCCAATCGCCGAGAAAGGCGAGCCATTTTACATAGCGAATGACTACGTCGAACTCATCGCCATGCATGATCAGAAATCGGCGTCCGTCCGCCGTGATGTGAATGTCGTTCAGCTTGAATTCGATCCCGCCGAAATGCTGACCGCAGTAAGGCCTGAGAGCTTCGTCATGGTTTCCGGGAATGTAAATGAAGCGAGCCCCTTTGCGAGCCTTGCGCAACAGTTTTTGAACCACGTCATTATGCTCTTGTGGCCAATGTGGACTTCGGCGTATGCGCCAGAAATCGACAATGTCACCTACAAGGTAATACGTATCTGCTTCAAATCTCTTGAGGAATTCGAGAAGAGTGCCGGCCTGACAGGCCTTAGTTCCCAAATGTACGTCTGAAATAAACAGCGTACGGTAACGTTTGCTCAAGCCCATTTGCTGGCCCGGTTTCTCCACAATCCTATCCAAAGCACCTTGATGCCAAGTTAAACTACGGGGATTTGTGTTTCAGTAATGTGAAGGCAGAAAAAACACCGCGACTCCAATAATTCCAGAGAACCGCCGCCCAATCCCAACAATGTTCTAACCGCATCAGGGGGACTTCGCAACGACTCAGTATCCGATGACCTGAACATCGGATCGACGCGCTCCGCTTTGCAGTCGCCGACACGAATTTAACCTTGATGGCGGCAAACGGATGCAAGCAACTGCGATCATAGATTAAAATTAAATTAAATTTGGGTTGGGTTGAGAGCGGGTGTTCCGTAATGCGTCGTGTTGTTGCGTTTTTTACAGTTTGCGCTTTATCAATTGTGATCACAGGAGCTGCGAATGCCGCGCTTCTCGTTCGAATAGATCGCACTGAGCAAAAGATGCGGGTCTACGTCCATGGCGAGCTTTTTTACATCTGGCCAGTCTCGACGGGCCGTGCCGGTTATCAAACGCCGACCGGATCGCACCAGCCCTACTCACTGCGCGAATTCCATCGCTCGAACAAGTATAGCAACGCGCCGATGCCCTACTCCATTTTTTACCGCGGCGGCTACGCCATTCACGGAACGGACGCGGTCAATCGGCTGGGGAGCCCAGCCTCGCATGGCTGCGTACGGCTTCACATATCGAACGCGCGGGAGCTTTTCCAAATGGTGCAATATTTCGGCAAAGAAGAAACCCGGATCGTCATTCAGCCTTGAAACTTGCTTTTTTGAGTGGCGCCTCGCGCACCGCCTGCGCTGCGCAGCTCTGTAACGAAATCGCGTAATTTCGGTCGTTCTGCTTCGATGTAGGGAAGTGGCCGGCACAAGTCTATTGCGGACATACCGATCCTCCCTGTAAATGCGCCGTTCAGCACGCCTTCGCCAAGACGGGCGGACAAACGCGCCGTCAGGCCGTGTCCAATCAATTGCTGGATCACATCTTCTCCAAGCGCGACGCCGCCCGTAAGGGCAAGATGCCCGAGCACGAGACGCGCCAATCTGAGCGACCCGAAAAAGCCAGGCCGTCCGCCATAAAGAGTTGCCAGCATGCGCATCATTCCAAGATTCTCGATCGCAACGAATACAACATCGACGATAGCCGAAGGGCTTATGGCTGTGATCAGGGCAACACGGCGCGCCGATGCCGAAACGAGCCGCCGCGCCTCGGCGTCGAGCGGCCCGAGGAGTTCCCGTTCTGTTAGAATGAGACGTTCGCGTGCGTCGAGCACTTCGCCGCGATGATCGGCAAGCCTGCGCGCGGCCCATTGAAGTTCCTCTCGGGCTGAGAATAGCCGTTCGAGTTTCCGCGATGCCTCCACTGCGCGCTTTTTGTCGCCACTGGCAAGCGCATCCTCGGCGGATAGTCGGATCGCGGCGACGCGGCCAAGGCGGAAAAAGCCGGTGACCTCTCGTGCGGTCATGACCAACGCCGCAAAGACGGCAATTACCGCAAACCCCAAAGCCAGATAGCCGAGCAGGCCGCCACGCGCGAAAAGATCAAGGATGAAATTGGTGAGCCAGATGCCGAGGCCGATGGAAATCAGTCCGCCTATAGCGGTCAGAAAAAGTCCGCCCCAGCCGATACCCCAAAGATTGAGCGCCATAAGACGGGCCGGTCCCGGTCGGATCGCGTCCTTCTTGCTGAGATGGTCCGTGTCCGCCCGCTCATCCTCGTCTTCGTGATCGCTCGTTGAGAGTCGCACGTCATCGAGATCGAAATAACGCGGCTTACGGCCTCTCTCCTCGCCAGTCATTCAAGCTTGTCTCCCAAAAGGAATTGTATCGCACGGTCGAGCCTGATATGGGGCAGCAAGGGTGAGGCTCCAAAGCCTTGCGGTTTTGGCGTCGGTGGCCGAAAGCGCAGTACGCCCAGATTCGCCATGGGCGAGCCGCCGAAATCGGCCTTGCCCGCCGATGGATTGCTGTCCGGCAAGTCACCTGGAAAGAGCGCGACTTCCTCCTGTCCATCGAAGCGGCGCCCATCAATGACCTCACCGGCAAGCGGGGTACCCGCGATGCAAGCAAGCGCGCCGCCGCCCTCCTGCGCCTCGACCTCCCGGGTCGCGCGTATTGCAGCCAGGGCAACCGATTGGACGTCGGCTCCCGAGTACACCGCTCGGTCGATCGCCTTTCTCACCAATTCACGCAAGATCGCTTCCAGCCTGTCATGGCTGGCGTGGTGAATGTGGTCTGCCTTCGTCGCGGCAAAGAGTATACGATCTATCTTCTTGCCCATAATGGAGGATAGCCAACTGTTCGCACCAGGACGGAAACACAGCAGTACAGCTTCCAGCGCGCGCTCCAGATCCGAAACAGCGTCTTGGCCGCTATTGAGCGCCCCGAGGACATCGACAAGAACGACCTGGCGGTCGAGCTTGACGAAATGATCACGGAAAAACGGCTTTACGACATACGCCTTGTAAGCCTCGAAACGGCGGGCCATCATGGCGTGGAGCGAGACGCGCGGCGGTTGCGTACCCGCTATCTCGGGAAGCGGCATGAAGGTCAGAGCGGGGGAACCTTCGAGATCCCCAGGCATCAGCATACGTCCGGGCGAAAGCGTCGATATCAGCTCCGTCTTCGATCTGCATTGGCGAAGGTAGGCGGTAAACAGCTCCGCTCCGCGTATGGCAGTCTGCTCCTCCCCGTGGGCTGCGGAATCGGTCTCGGCCAGAAACTCATGCCAGCTAGCGGCCCATGCTCGCCTCTCTGGCTGGCGACTGAGTGCAATAGCCTCCCGTGACCAGTCCTCATAGTTTCGTTTCAGGAGCGGCAAATCGAGGAGCCATTCGCCAGGATAATCGACAATATCGACATGAAGACTGGATACGCCGAGCTGACGGCGTAAAAAACCTGTCGGTTCATATTCGAGCGTCAGCCGGAGTTGACTGATCCGCCGCGTGCTTTCTGGCCAAGTGGGTGGAGAGCCTGTCAGACGTGCAAGATGATCTTCATAGGGAAATCGCGGTACACTGTCATCCGGCTGCGGCTCCAGATAAGCGCGCAATAGTCTTCCCTGTGCCGAGGGGCCAAAAAATGGCAGCCGTCCCCCCGCTATCAGATTATGAACCAGGGCGGTAATGAATACCGTTTTACCTGATCGCGCCAGCCCAGTAACGCCGAGCCGGACAGACGGCGCGATCCAGTCATTGGCAAGGTTTCGTGCCGAACGGACGTAACCGGCAATGTCATCCAGTATCAAGGCGTCACGCTAAGCAGAGATTCTTTGGTTGGCCAACGGATCGCGACCTCGTTCCAAGTT
>CAYVJO010000030.1:0-654 GCA_964451735.1 uncultured Hyphomicrobiaceae bacterium
CAAGACGCTCGAACTCGGGCTATATCCGCGCGCCGACGCGCTAGACAACAAGCGCCTGGCGCAGCGATTGTTAGGACTCGATTTTCCCAATCCGATCGGCATGGCCGCCGGCTTCGACAAGGATGGCCGCGTGCCTGGTCCGCTCATGGCGATGGGGTTCGGCTTCACCGAGATCGGAACGGTGACACCGCGCCCGCAATCCGGCAATCCCCGTCCGCGCGTGTTCCGGCTGATCCGGGAGCGCGGGGCGATCAACCGTCTCGGCTTCAACAGCGCCGGACATCAGGCAGTGCGCACCCGGCTTGCAAAGCGACCCAAAGGGATCATTGGCGTCAATATCGGGTCCAATAAGGATAGCGCGGAGCCTATCGAAGATTTCGCGGCGGGCTTGCGCGTCTTTTACGATCTTGCTGATTATCTCGCGGTCAATATTTCATCCCCCAATACGCCAGGGCTTCGTGATCTGCAAGCGCCCGACAGGCTGAACGCGCTTCTTACTCGCTTAACGAGCGAGAGCGACGCACTTGAAAATCAAGGAACGGGTCGTCGGCCGCTGCTTGTAAAACTCGCGCCAGACATTCACGACGATGATCTCCCGCCCCTGATCGACTGCCTGATGGAGAACCGGGTGGACGGGCTTATCCTCAGCAACAC
>CAYVJO010000030.1:664-1150 GCA_964451735.1 uncultured Hyphomicrobiaceae bacterium
GACACCAAAAGCCCGATCGTGGGAAGGAGCCACGCGAGCACCAGCAACACGACGATCGCGCGTGAGAGCGTGCCGTATTCCTCATACCGGGCGGAAACGGGCGGGTTGTCGGGAAGGCCTCTCTTCAAACGTGCGACGCGGATACTGGCGAGGGTTGCGCTACTGACCGACGGCAAGCTCCCCCTTATTGGCGTCGGGGGCGTCGATTCCGGAGAGGCCGCGCTCGCCAAGATCAAGGCCGGAGCTTCGCTGATCCAGCTTTATACGGGCATGATCTATGAAGGCGCTGGAGTTCTTGCGGACATTGAACGAACGCTCCTGCGCGAAATGGAGAAAACCGGCGCGGACAGTCTCGGCGGCATCAGCGGCCAGGACGCCGAACGTTGGGCGAGCTTGCCGTTGTAAGGCCAAAAGAGTCGCGCTGAAGCGCCGGCAGATAGGCGGCGAGCGTCAGCGCCCGCGCTATGAAAAACACGATCATCGAAG
>CAYVJO010000030.1:1160-2001 GCA_964451735.1 uncultured Hyphomicrobiaceae bacterium
CATAGACCGTGATTGCCGAAAAGCGGCGTCAGCGCAGCCCATGCGGCGAAGAATGCGGCAAGGCTCACGATCATCATATTTCGCATGTCGGCGGTTCGTGTCGCCCCGATAAATATTCCATCGAGCTGGTAGCAGGCGACGCCAGCGAGCGGTGCGGCAACGGCCCAAGGCAGGTAGATGCGCGCCGTTTCACGAACATCGGCGCTCGTGGTGAGAGCGTCAATGATCGCCGCGCCGGCAAGCGCGTAGGCCAGCCCGATCGTAGCCGCCACGGCGATGGCCAGAACCGTGGATAGGCGGATCGCCCGTCGAAAACGATCGATCGCGGCTGCGCCAATCGCCCGGCCTGTCAAAACCTCCGTCGTGAAGGCGAAACCGTCTAGCAGATAGGCGGAAACTTCCATAAGATTCAGCAGAATTGCGTTGGCAGCAAGGACCAGCTCGCCAGTTCGCGCCGCCTGTGCGGTGAAGAAGGTGAAGGCCGCAAGCAGGCACAACGTGCGGATCATAAGATCGGAATTGACAGCGAGCATCCGCCATAGGCCGCGGGCGTCGAGGACGAGCGGCCAGTCTGTCGGGGCCGCGCGCACACGGATCTCACGCGCCGCGATCGCGGCTCCAAGCACGACCGCGAACGCCTCGGCGATCACCGTCGCCGTCGCTACGCCTGCAACGCCCCAGTCCAGCCAGGATACGAAAGCAATGCTGAGGATGACATTGGCTCCGTTCAAGGCAATTTGAAGCATGAGTCCGATGCGCGTTTTTCCCAGGCCGATAAACCAGCCGAGAAAAGCGTAATTGGCGAGGGCGAATGGCGCACTCCAAATTCGAATACTAAAGT
>CAYVJO010000030.1:2011-13051 GCA_964451735.1 uncultured Hyphomicrobiaceae bacterium
AGCCGCGCAGTGGCCGACGCCGTCGCGGTGATGGACGGCCTCGGCCTCGACCGCTGGGGGCGCTTGGAGCAAATAGAAGCAGATCTCTTCAAGCGGGATTTTCAAGACAAGAAGTAGAACGCTCGCCCCAAAGGCAAGCAGCAAGGCTCGGACCAGCGTCGCAGTAACGAGCGGCTGATCGCCCGCGCCGTCGGCTTGTGCGCACAGGCCGGTGGTGCCCATGCGCAAAAAACCGAACGCCCAGAACAATAGCGCGAATATCACCGCCCCAAGCGCGACCGCCCCGATCAGGCTGGCCCGTCCGAGCTGGCCTATCACGGCCGTATGGGTTACGCCCAAAAGCGGGGTGGTGATATTTGAAAGAATGATGGGCAGGCTGACGGCCAGCACGCTCATGTATGTCAGCGGTGCGAATTGGCTGTCGAGGCGTTCATTACTGACCGTTCCGGCTTGCCCCATAGTCTTTTCAACGCTGCGGGCCGGGGCCTTTGCCGCTACCGCCTTTGCCGGTATCCCCGGCGATGAATTTCACGAAGCGCATAAGAAGCCACACGGGAATGACGATAACAGCGCCCAGCAGAAAATACTGAAAGGCGGTCTCGATCCATGCGAAACCGAGATCGGATATAGCCTCGATCAAGGCGGGGATGGCTTGGAAAAGGTCGCGCGGATCTAAGCCCGCCGCTTTCAGCGCGATACCGGTCACGATCGAGATAAGAATAAGCCGTATCGCTACTGCGAGCGGATTGCCGCCAAAAAATCGTTGCATGATCCCCTTCCAGCGCGTGAGCGCTTGATTGGTAAGCTTTTCCGTCTTTTTCAGCTGAAAACCTCTGCGGGTCAATCGAAGGGTTGCGCAATCGGCATTTTGTAAAGAAGACGGAGTTTGGCAAATCGCGGCTTAGGTGAATTTTCCTGCGGAGCTGAGGACCACTCTGTTATAAAATTGGGTGATATGGGCTGATAAACTGCAATTAGGCATAAAAAAGGCGAAATTTGCTATTTCTCACGTTTTTATTTGCTTTCCCAGAGACTTTTTCGTAACGGCTTAGCCAGCGAATCAGTCATAAATTTCACTTCTTATGTAATGACGGCCTGCTTCAGTCCCTTGCGTTCATCGCGGGTCGCGCTGCGTACCAGTTTGCGGCAGTTAAAGGGGCATTACCTCCATGCTAAACGCAGTTTATCTGCGAACCGTTGACGAAACGGTTTTCGACAACGGCTCTTCCCGGGTCCTGCTCTGCGGTAAGTCCTTCGTCGCGGATGCGACAGGCGCGCTGTATTGGCCCGCCGAGAAAACGCTTATCGTTTCAGACCTCCACCTCGAAAGAGGGTCCTACCTGACAGACGAGGGCGTGGTTCTTCCGCCTTACGATACGGCCTCATCCTTCGAAAAACTCGAAGAAGCCCTCGACAGGTACGATCCTTTGCGCGTCATCGCGCTTGGCGACAGCTTCTGCGCCGACAGCGAAGCAAGACTCTCCGCTCATGACGCCGATTGGCTTTACGATCTGATCGAAGATCGGGATTGGTACTGGGTCTGTGGCGCCGATCAGGCGCAAATCCCTGAGTGTTTTGGCGGCACTGTGCTGCCACATGTCACACTGGGAGGCGTCAAGTTCCGTTACGAACCTGTCCGTGCGCCTGTCAGCCATGAGATAGCGGGACGAATGCATCCCGTTGCTCAAATCTCCGAATATGGCCATGTGATGCGCGGACGCTGCTTCGTCTCGAACGGGATGCGGCTGATCCTGCCTTCCATGGGCAAATATTCCGCCGGATCGAATGTCCTAGGTTCGGCTTTCGACTCCCTGCTCGGTCACGAAGGGCTGTTTGTCTGGTCGATCGCATCAGGGCGCGTTAGTCAGGTTGCTTCGGGTCAGCTTCTGGAAGAAATAGCGGCGTAAAGTCCTTGGGCTGCCAGCTTAGAGCACGATCAGAAAAAGCGGACACCGGTTTTTCTGAAACATATTGCTTAGACAACAAAATATAGATCAGGATCTTTTCGCTTTGAAATGATCCTGATATAGAGATCGAAGTTTCCCACTGAAATGTTTCGATCTCTTATTTTTCTTGTGTGAACTTTCAGGATAGACGATTGCGAGCACTGGAAACTTGTTTTAACTTCGGCTAAATAGGCTCCAACCTAGAAGCCCGCTGGCGATTGCGATTGCGACGGCAAGCAAGCCGTAGCTCCAGGGCCGTTCGGACGAAAGCGTGTGCAGATATCGTTCGAGGCCAGCCTTTCTGACCTCCATCAGGGATTTGTCCCAGCTTAAGAGCTTGCCGGCGTGAAACAGATAGATTTGTGCCGTATAAGTTCCCTCGGAGACATGAGCGGGAAGGCGGATTGCGGCGCGGAACAGGCTGCGTCCAAGAAAGACTACCGAGAAGGGCGCCTTGACATACATGCCCTGCTTGGCTTTGAGCCGAATGAGAGCCGTTTCGAATTCATCGTATGGTGTATTGCGTTCCTGAAACGGCGTTGGATTGAATTCGATATCGAAACGTTTCAGCGTTACCTCATCTGCGATATCCTCGATCGCGCGCGTTGACAGAATGCCGTAAAAGCTTGGTATTTTCTCGAATGTCCGGGACTTGCCGTTCATCCATATGCCGAGGGCGCGCTCTTTTCGGCGCGTGATGACCGTTTCCGCAGGCCCTCTCACAACGACGATGATGTCGTAATAGCCGGACGCGCTATTTTCCTGCTTGCTGTTATCGACCGAGCCGAAAATCACGACATCGACGCCGCTGAAGTTCGACTCAATTTTAATATCGCGCGTGGATGTATCGAGCTCGACCGTTTCGTCCTGAGCGGCGGCTGGCTGCATACTGACGATAACGATGAGTATCAGCCAGGCCGCGATGGATAGAGACATCCAGTCTGATAGAATTCTGGCGGGAGCGCAGATCATAGGGACTGTCTCGCAAGAGGCGTATCAAGTATGTACGGCTCTGGCGGCGTTACGACCAGATCGAACAGCAGGCGTAGCGAAACGCTGAGCACGAGGAGCGCGAGCAAGGCGCGTAAATGCTCGCCTCGAAGCTTTTGACCCGCCGAGACGCCAAATTGAGCCCCGATTACCCCTCCGACCATGAGAATGAACGCCAGGAGAATATCAACGGCGTAATTTGCTGCAGCATGTAGTACGGTGGTAAAGCTGGCGACAAAAATGATCTGAAACAGCGATGTGCCAATCACCACCTTGGTCGGCATCCGCAGCAGATAGATCATGGCCGGCACCATGATAAAGCCGCCGCCCACGCCCAATATGCCCGATAACAGGCCGACCGAGAAGCCGATTAGTATCGGCGGAACGGCGCTTATATAGAGTTTCGAGCGGGTGAAGCGCAACTTGAACGGCAGGCCATGGATCCAATGATGCTGCCTTGGCCGGCGCGCGGAGGGAGCTTTTCCCGACAGGCTTTTCTGCATGGCTCGAATGCTTTCGGTAAGCATTAGCAAACCGACGCTGCCAAGAAAAAAGACGTATAAAAGAGAAATGACGATTTCGATTTGACCGGTTGCTTCGAGGCGCTTGACGATTTCGACGCCGATAAACGCGCCTGCCACCCCGCCCAAAAGCAGGATCGTGCCCATCTTGAAGTCGATGTTTCGCTTGCGCCACTGCGTCATCGAGCCAGAAACCGAACTGGCGACTACCTGATTTGCTCCGGTCGCCACCGCGACCGCAGCCGGTATTCCTAATAGAATCAGCAGTGGTGTGATTAAGAACCCGCCACCCACTCCAAACATGCCGGACAAGAATCCGACCGCAGCGCCCATGCCAAAAATTGTAAAGAGATTGACGGAGGTTTCAGCGATCGGCAGATAAATCTGCATCAGATTGACATCCACTTGGCGAAGATCGCCGGAAGGGACAGGCATCGCACATTGCGGCCAAGACCGATTGCAACTGCATTTATGGAACGATAAAGCAAATTGAAACCGGCTTCGTCAACGCAAGCTTGGTTTTTCGGCCGATTTACCGCCTGGCCAGGAAACCCGGGCATCAAGACGAAAGGGCTGAAGCCAGTTTCGCTATCAGCGCGTCTGTAATTTGGCCAGCGCGCGGTAAGCCTGCGCTTTCCTCGAAAGCACGGATGGCGGCTATCGTTCGAGGTCCGGGAATGCCGTCGACTGGGCCGGGGCGGTAGCCCAGAAGGGTCAGCAATCTTTGCGCCTCAGCGACGCTCGTGTCGACCTGCGTGACCTGCGCGCTCCAGGAGGCATGGACGAGCATGGCATCAGGTGTCTTTGTCTCGATGGCCGGTTGTGGCCGGTGCGACAGGTCGGCCGGCGGCTCCGGCGCTTTGCCATTGGCAGCCTGATCGGTTTCCTCTGCCGCCCATACGAGCAATTTGCGCTTCTCAACGGCCAATTCCTCACTAGAAAGACGGCTTTCCAGTTCATCGCGCTTCAGTAAGGCCTTATTATCGCCTAGCCTTGCGGCCAGTGCAAACCAGTGATAAGCGGCTGCCAGATCTTTTTCGAGGCCGAGCCCGCGTTCATACAAAATGCCGAGATTATATTGACTGTCAGCCAATCCGTGCCCTGCGGCCTTGACGAACCAATTCGCGGCTGCGGTATAGTCAGCCGGACGGCCCGGTGCATGTGCGGTTATCGACAGCACGGCAAGATTATGCATCGCTTTTACATGACCTCTCTCGGCCGCCTGTTCATACCATCTCATCGCTTCGGAATGGTCTTTCGGCGCGCCTTGGCCAAGTTCATAGAGTGTCGCAAGGCGATATTGAGATGGCGCATGGCCTTTTTCGGCGGCGCGCCGGAACCAGCGAGCAGCTTTCGACACTCTTTCCGCGACGGGAACGGTCCGATCGACGTTCCTGCCCTCCAGAAGGGTTTCTCCAATAATAAATTGAGCCTCGCTATCGCCGGCAACCGCCGCAGCTCGAACGCTATCGCTCCTTATTACTTCGCTTGTCGTCTCAAGGTTCGCGGGAAAGTTGGCATATTCAGCAGCGGAGGCCAATTCGCCGTGCGGACTATCCGCAGCCGGAAACTTGGTCGAGACGACATAGGATTTTACGCTGACAATCATCGGCGTTTGGGTGGAACCTCCCGCCTCTGTCATCGATGATGAAAGCCTTTTGTCTTCAATTTCGGCTTCGCCGCCGGAGGGCGCACCTTGAGGGATTGCGCCATTTGCACCAATATCGAGCGGTCTCGACACCCAGGCGCTCGACACGTTTGCGCCACTGCCTTTCTCTCTCAGATTGAGGTAAAGCATAGCGGCGCTAGCAAGCAGCAGTATGAGCGCGGCGATCACCAGTCCGATGCGCGAGTTTGCGTGTTCTTCCTCCGGCAGAAATTCGCCGTAAGGGATCTGATACCGAACTGGCTCGCCATCTTGCGGAAAGCCATTCTGACGATCTTCAGCCAGACTCGCGGCATGACGCGCGGCCGGGAGGGTCTTGCGGCCGAAAGTATCGCCCGTCCGCTTTTTCTCGACCCTGTCCTGCCAGCCCTCATCCGGGTCGCGCACGCTATTGGCGCTCTCGAATTCATCCAGCCTTTCAAGGCTTTCATCCAGACAGGTCTGGAGGTGCTTGAGCCGCTCGTCGGTGGAGCGAACCAGGCGCTGGGATTGTTCGGACAATTTGCCGACTTCCCCAGTCAGGCGCGTGATGGCTCCTTTTTGATCGAGGCTCTCGATCCGCGGTTGCAGCTTTTCGACCACAATATCCGCCGTTTTCAACGCGAGTGGTAGGCCGGTTCCCCGCGCAACGATCTCAAGGCCGGTCGCGGTCGCCGAAAGGGCGGCATGAGACTGGGCGACAAGGCCGCTAAGCCGGTCGAGCCGTTCCTCGACGCCGCGCATCCTATTGTCCTGCGACACAGCCCACTGCTTATTGTCTTCCAGATAGGCGGCAAGGTTCTTTAACCCGGCCTCGACCGCGATCACGGACGGGTTTGCGTCCCTTGCTTCCAGTTTTTCCATCAGCTGGTGAAACTGGTTTTCGAGAAGCGTCAGTCTTTTGACTGGAATCTGCTCGGCAAGCTGGTCGATCGAGGCGCGCATCGCGGCGAAACGTTCCTCGAACCATGCCCGATCAAGGACGGGGGCGTTCGGAGTGGGTTTATGCCCGCCAGAGGGGCGTTGCGAGCGTCCGGAGAGAGACGGCGCGCTGGGCGTGTCGGAGGACATTGCCGAACCTGCATTCCGGCCAGGCGAGTAAGCCCGAGGCTGCGCGCTTTGTTGCTTCGTCAAATCCGCATGAAGATAGGCAGAAAGCTCCTGAAGCCGATCGGACAGATTAGGGCTTTTCTCTTCCGGCCCTGGTGCGACTTCCAGGAAAGTCTGAGTCAAATTTGCAGCTGGTGCGCGTTCCTTGGAACTGTTCAGCGCCTCCGAAGCGTCGCCGGCCTCCGACAGGGCGCTAAGTCGCTCCTCAAGCTCACTCAAGGCGGCGTTGCCAAGCTGCCGATAGCCGTGGATTTCGGAAAGATAGCGGCGCAGCAGCGCTTTGGCTTCCGGGCTATGGTCGGCTGTAAAATCTGCTCTCACGCTCTTTTCAGGCGCTGCCTTGGACGAAGAATGCAGGCGCTCGGCGCCGATATTGGCGTTGGTGGTCATGGCACGTCCCGAACTCGCTCGCATGGCGAGCAATGCGGCCCCATGCGGCTATTCGCCTCCGAAATATCGAAGCGTGCGATACAGCCTGCCTTTAGGAGCGTGAAAATCGTCAGTCGCGATACGAAACAAACAAATCTTTTCTGAAGAGTTGCCCGACTGAGTAAACATTCAGTAAAACATCGCACCTTTTGATAAAAAATCTGTCCCAAAACCGGATTGCGGATCGCGAGTGACGTCAAATTCCCACACTCCACGTTTTACGGAATATGCTCCGTAATAGTCATTGCTTGTGTCCCGCGCGTGATTTTGAAATGGTAAATATGACGAAGTTGAAGGGCGCGCCGAGCGCGGCACGGCATGACCGAACGACACTCTCAAGGGCCGTCAGGGCCACCTTCCGCTAAGGCTGGCGCGTTTTCACAAGCCAGTCGAACCCTCATCATACGCACCGATAGCCGGGGATTTACCGATATCACAAAGAATGTCTGCGCCTGGATTGACGAAATCGGCGCGCTCGACGGTTTGCTGACAGTGTTTATCGCGCACACCTCTGCCTCGCTTACGATCCAGAAAAATGCAGATCCGGATGTGCGATACGACCTCAAAAACGCGCTCGACCGGCTGGCCCCGGAAACCGGCTCTTATCGTCACGCCATGGAAGGCCCGGACGACATGCCCGCTCATATTAAGGCGATGCTAACATCGGTGAGCCTGTCGATACCGGTTTTTGAGGGGCGAACGGCTTTGGGCGTGTGGCAGGGCGTGTTCGTCATTGAGCATCGAGAGAGGCCGCATCAGCGCAATGTTGAGTTGCATTTTATTGGAACACGTCAAACTTCTGCCGTTTAGGACGCCTAATCATGATCATGATAAGTAGGCGCCATTAACCGAACCAAGTAAGGTTAACCCAATGATACCTTTCGATTTTGCTCTGAAATCGCTTAGTTTAGAATTCGTTAGGCCATATTAGAGTCGCCGGCAACGCCGGGTTGCAGCATAAATTCCGAGCGAAAAGTTAGTGATCATGATGACACCGTGTATTCTCCTAGCCGAAGATGACGAGTCGATGCGCCGGTTTTTGGTTAAGGCTCTTGAGCGGGCAGGTTATGAAGTTGTGTCATTCTCGAACGGGGCTGAAGCTTATCAGTGCTTGCGGACCCGGAAGTTCACCCTGCTTTTGACGGATATCGTCATGCCGGAGATGGACGGCATCGAATTGGCCAAGCGCGCCTCCGAGCTCCAGCCCGAGATGAAAATCATGTTCATAACCGGCTTTGCTGCCGTCGCACTTCACCCGGACTCGAACGCTCCGCGGGAAGCCCGCATCCTTTCTAAGCCGGTCCATTTGCGCGAATTGGTGAGTGAAGTCGATCGGTTGCTTGCGGCTTGAAACGCGGCTTTTTGTTTCTGCAAAATAGCTTAACTTACGGCAAGTATGGCTTATTGCCTCGCCTTTCACCTCGATGATCGTTTTGCAAGGGATCGAGCGAAGCGGTTTTCGGACAAATCCGATGCTGAGAGAAACATATAAGCGCAACGGCCGATTCTGATTTTAAATCAGGCGCTTAGCGCGGTCGCGGTCCGCTCTATCTCGTCGAGCATTCGCATCGTCGTTTCATAGCCTTCCGCAATAGCAGGCTTCGATTTATGAAAGTCGAACAGGCCCATCGCTCCCAAGCGCGGGGCAATGATGACGTCGGGCGGGTCGCCAGCAAGCCGTGCACGTGCGATCCGGTCTTGCGTAATATTGAACGCTTCTAGAAGAACGCGTGAAATGCCGGGCGCCCCAGCCCCGTTGCCCTTGCTGAACACTTGATGCCGCAAGCTTCGCAAGAGCGGGATACGCGGTTTTTTCGGCGGATGATCGAGTGGGTGCCTTGCAACGGATGCAGCGTCGAGAGCTGTGGCTTCCATCGGTGTCAGAGCCGTGCGCGAAAGGCCGCCCTGATGCAGATTGACGGCGATGACGAGGCTGGCGCCCAGCGCTCGGCAAACCGCCACCGGCACTGGGTTAACGAATGCTCCATCCATAAGCCAGCGTCCATTGATCTGAACCGGTCGAAACAAACCAGGAAGGGCGTAAGATGCACGGATAGCGCACACGAGCGGCCCGCGTGTCAGCCAGACTTCGCGCCCAGAACCGATTTCCGTCGCAACGGCAATGAACTTATGATCAAGGTTTTCGATATCGATCCCCTCCAGTTCCTTGTCGAGTGTACGCTTCAGTTTCGAGCCCGAGATGAGGCCGCCTCCCCGCACGTCTAGATCGAGAAATCGTAGAACGCTGCGCGGCGTCAGATGGGTCACGAACTCTTCAAGCTCGCCAAGTTTGCCCGCGGCATAACAGCCGCCCACAACCGCACCGATCGACGTTCCCGCGATGATGCTTGGAGACAGGCCGTATGCGACCAAGGCCTTGAGCACGCCGATATGCGCCCAACCCCGCGCTGCCCCGCCCCCGAGCGCTATGCCAATTTTATAATTTTGCATCGCCGTATCCTATTTCAGCCTCAGCCGTCACAAGGAAGTGCTCATGAGAGCTGAACGATTCGGTTTTACCAGAAACAGGTTGCGCAGCGCGAACCGATCCGGCAGCATCGCGGCGATTGAAAGCAAGCATTGGAACAACCCTGATGGTGACCCTAGGCGTACCCCATTTTTGTAACGATATCGGTGTGGAGAAAATCCATATAGGCGTGAAGGAGTTCCAGTGCATGGGAGCCAGGCCGCCAGGGGATCACCCGCATATTTATCAGGATATGGGGTCGGACAACCAGATTGTCTGCCCGTATTGCTCCACGATGTATGTTTACGATCCCAATCTTGCGGCGGACCAGTCAGATCCACCCTACTGCCTCTACCAGGACGATGGACGGCGTGTGGCTTGAAGCTCGGGAAGGGTCTTGATGTCGATCGTTGCGCAAGATCGGCCGGTGCTCGTTGCGGGCGGGGGCATTGGTGGATTAAGCGCTGCGATCGCGCTTGCAAGACGGGGTATTCCGAGCCGTGTGTTCGAAGCAGAGCAAGCTTTCTCTGAAAGCGGCGCTGGTATTCAAATCGGCCCCAATGGAAGCCGCATCCTGCGCGCATGGGGCCTAGCTTCAGCGCTTGAAACCGAGGCGGCCAAACCCTCACATCTCCTTATCTCGGATGGACGATCCGGCCGCCCGCTTGCCTATCTTCCGCTGGGGCGCGAGGCGGAAAGCCGTTACGGCGCGCCCTATTATGTCGTGGAAAGGCGGCGCTTGCACAGCTCGCTTGCTGGACATGCCGCGCACTATCCCGAAATCGGCATAACCACCGGCTTTCGCGTCGCCAGCTTCCGGCGCTTGCCCGACGGCATTGCCGTAGTATCGAGCGATGGCAGGGAGGTGATGGGCCGCGCGTTGATCGGCGCAGACGGCATATACTCGCGGATCAGGATGCTGATGTTCGGCGTATCGCCGGTATATTCGGGCCGAAATGCCTGGAGAGCAACGGCTGCTTGCGGCGAAAGCGCGGAGAGCATTGCGGCCGTCTGCCTATGGCTGGGGCATAAAGCTCATTTTGTCCATTATCCCTGTAACCCGGCGGGACTGATCAACGCAGTTGCGATCGCTGGTGGGCAGCCGGCTTCGCCAGGCTGGGGAGTCAAAGGCGATAAGCTTGAGCTCGTGTCGGCTTTTGCAGACTGGGCGCCGGAGCCTTGGCGATTTGTGCGCCTTTTCGAGAGCTGGACGACTTGGCCGCTCCTCGATATGACGCCCTTGCCCCGTTGGAGTGAGGGACGCGTTACGCTCATGGGGGATGCCGCTCACCCACTGATGCCGTTTCTCGCGTCGGGCGCAATCATGGCCATCGAGGACGCGGACACGCTGGCCGGCTGCCTTGCGCGCGATCCGCAAGATCCCGAAGCAGCGTTTCGAGACTATGAGGCCCAACGCATTCCCCGCGTGCGGCGCGTAAGAAGCGGCTCGGCAACCATGGGCGCAATCTATCACATGGGCGGCGTGATGCGATCGGCTCGCAACCTGGCGCTCGAACTAATGCCGCCGCGCCTTTTGCTCGCCCGGAACGACTGGCTATATGGTTACCGGACGGAAGGCGGCCCGATTTGAGCCGCGAGCGAGGCCGAAAAAGATGGCGTTTCCCCGATCACCTGCTGGGAACGCGCAACCATATCCTGTATCGGTTCCGGTTGCAGCAAAGCGTTAGCTGGATAACCTGTCCCAACGAAACCGAGCCTTACGGTCTTGACTGGAGCGCCGCCACCGCCCGTTTGCATGATCAGATCGCGCCAGCCGAAGCTAGTTTCGGGGCCTATCAGTACAGGCGGGCGTGTTCGGGTTATATGCGAAACCGGGCGATAGCCGGTCGTTTCTTCCTGGAAAACCACGAGCGAACAGCCTGTCTGCACGCACCAGTCCGCGCCCGAAAACAACACGATCGCCTCAGGGCG
>CAYVJO010000031.1:0-12839 GCA_964451735.1 uncultured Hyphomicrobiaceae bacterium
GGGAAACGGACTGCCGCCTTGACCTTGCTGCCCCTGCCCCTGCTGGCCCTCGCCTTGCTGACCTTGCTCGCTCATGTCACCCATCTGGCCGTTCTCGCCCTGCTGGGTCCTGTAGGTTTCATCGAGAAGCTGCTGCTGTTGAGAAATGAGACCGCTCAGGGCATCCAGTTGCTGCATCATTTCCTGCGCTTGCTGATTGCCGCCCTCATTGCCTGCTTGGAGGTTTTCCAGCATATCTCGAAGTTGGCTGAGCATTTCGCGCGCGGCGTCTCGCGATCCCGTGCTGGCAAGGTCCTCGATCTGACTGAGCATCCGCTCCAGATCTTGCGACGTGATCATTCGCTCTGGCGATAACTGGCTGTTCGGGTCGAAATCCGGATTTTGCTGCGCCTGCTGGCGAAGCGTTTCGAGAAACTCGTTAAGCGCCGTTCGCAACTCGTTCATGAGCTGCTTCAATTCTTCGTCAGATGCGCCTTTTTCGAGGGCGCGCATGAGATTTTCCTGAGCGATGCGCAAACGGCGCTCGGCGTCCGACAGATCGCCATCCTCGATCTTTGAGGCAATTTCCCAAAGCAACTGCGCAGCGCTTTCGAGAGAGGGCATATCGCTGCTGCCTTTTACACGCCAATACGCACTGCGGATCGCCAAATAAGCCGAGAGATCCTTGATGAAAATTTCCGGTGCGATCGTCAATGCTTCGAGCCCACGCGCGACGCTGGCCTTCAAGTCAGGACGGTCAACCAGCTTTTTGCGCTGTTCGATCAATGCCTTGGCGAGCGGCTTCCGGAAAGGTCGTTCCGGAAGCACCATCTTGTGCGGCTCGCTCAACCCAATTTGGCCAGCTTGGTCCCGCGCTTCGAGCGTAACGATCGCGGGCAGGCCCGCCCAGAAATGCGCCGTTAGATCGCGATAGGTCTGACCATCGCCTTGTTTCGTATTGGCGTTTGGCAGGGTTAGAGGGATAGTTGGCGCCTCTCCGAGCCGCTTGACTGATAATGGCCGGTCTTCGTCATTCTCCCAATCCGCCCCGTCTGCGCGCGCAATCGTGGCCTGTGCGGAGAGCACCCCGTAATCGTCCTCGACATGATATTTCAAACGCAGCGAGCCACGCTGTGCCTCGGCGGGCGGCTCGGTCAGGGTGATTGTGGGGGGGGTATCCTTTACTACATCGATGCTCCATGAGGCGACCACCTTATTGCGTTCAAGCAACTCGATCTTAGCAGGTTCCGTCAAAGTCTCCTTGAACTGAGCCGTGCCATTTTTGCTGCCGTCAAGCCCCGCAAGTACGAGCCCATCCGGCTCGCCTTCCCCCGAGGCAGGCGTAGTTTTCTCTTTCAGCGTCTCGGACGCGACCCGCAACGAATAGCGCGTTCCACTGGAATTATTGATACGTACCGTCAACTCGCTTTTTTCAGGAACATTGAAATGCGTAGGGCGGGCTTCTCCAGGCAGATATTGATGTGCTCCATCCGCAACCATGATCGGCGGTTGGCCGGTATATACGGGCGGCGTAATCCACGCGTCGATGCGGGCCAGAGTTGCAAGGCTGCGCGGCTTCAATTCGAAAGCCGCCTTGATCCGGCTGACTGCGTCTTCCCTATTCGCAACGAAACCGACGATCAGGAGCAGGATGAGCAGCGAGCGCAGCGCAAGCGGATCCCGCCGGTCTATACGCGGATGCGGCCATCCGGCTTTGAGGCGTTTGAAAAGCTTGGCAAGACGCTCACGGTGAGCAAGCCAGATTTGGTTTGTTGCATTAGAAGGCGCATTGTCGGAGAGAGTATCATGATAAGATGTAGCTGGTCTATGAGGAAGGCCAGCAGCCGCTTCAAGGCGACGCAGGGCTTCCTCACGACTTGGCCATCGTACACGGATGATGGGAACGAGCGAAGCCGCGAGGGCGGCGCCAAAGCTCCAAAGGATGGCTTGGTGGACGTCATGATCCAACGCTTGCCAGAATCCGAAAATCGATAGCAACAAAAATATGCCGGCAACGCCGATTGGAGCCCAGAAGGCCGGCCATAACCTCTCAAGGAGAAGGACAAAGCGGGCGCGTCGCACCTTGCGGTTCAAGGCCTGCGTCATATTGCGGGGCATGGTCCCACTCGTCACACCTAAGCGGCTGTTCTTCCAATCCATACATTTAAGGATAACACAGTCTCGCGCCGCAACAATAGATTGCGCTCAATGTCGCGCTTGCAAATTAATTTCGCGCTAAGCTTTTATGAAGTAAGTCTTTTATGTCTCTTCGAGCCAGATTGGGATGGTCTCGCCGTTCAACATCTCGCCATAATCCGGGCGCGCCCGCACCACCGCCCACCGTTCGCCATCCACCAAAACCTCCGGAACGAGGGGACGGCTGTTATAAGCCGAGGACTGCACCGCGCCATATGCTCCAGCCGTTATGATCGCCAGGAGGCCGCCTCTTGCGATTTGAGGAAGCGGGCGGTCTTTCGCGAAATAATCGCTGCTTTCGCAGATCGGGCCAACCAAGTCAGCCGGCTCGAACGCCTCGGCCCTCAGGGCGTCATCGACCGGCCAGATCTCGTGATAAGCATCGTACAGCGTCGGTCGGATCAGATCGTTCATGGCCGCATCAACGATGATAAAACGCTTGCCCGCTGTCCTCTTCTCGTAAATGACCCTTGTTACAAGAATGCCCGCATTAGCGGCAATCATGCGGCCAGGCTCGAACAGTAGTTTGCAGTCAAGGTTTGCGAGCGTTTCCCGTACCATAGCGGCATAGGCTTCGGGCCGGGGCGGCGGCTCGGTGTCGTGGCGATACGGGACGCCAAGTCCTCCGCCAACATTCACGAACTCAATGCCGTGCCCTTGATCCCGCAAAGCACCGACAAGCTCGGCCATAAGCGCAAACGCATTGCCGAGCGGCGAGAGGTCGGTAATCTGACTGCCGATATGCATATGAACGCCGCACGGCTCTATCCCGGGCAACTCGCGCGCCAGATCGTAAAGCCGTGGCGCGTCTTGCCATGGAACGCCGAACTTGTCTCCAGCGCGCCCGGTTGAGATTTTATGATGTGTTCTTGCGTCCACATCGGGATTGATGCGGAAAGCGATCCGCGCGGCAGCGCCTTTTGAAGATGCCACGTGAGACATTGCGCGCAGCTCGGGCTCGGACTCAACGTTGAAAGCGTATATGCCTTGATCGAGCGCGTAGGCAATTTCACGGTCCGTTTTTCCGGCACCGGAAAACACGATGCGTTCGCCAGGCACGCCGGCGGCGCGGGCGCGGCGCAACTCCCCTTCTGAGACGATATCCATGCCTGCGCCCATGTCGCCGAGCGTTCGCAGGACTGCGATATTCGAATTGGCCTTAACAGCATAACAAACGAGGCTGTCAATCCCGGCGAAGGATTCCGTAAACACCCTGTAATGGCGGCGCAAAGTTGCAGCGGAATAGCAGTAGAATGGTGTGCCGACCTCTTCCGCTAGAACTGGCAGGCTCATCTCCTCGGCGTGTAAAACGCCATGTCTGTACTCGAAATGATGCATGAGGCCACGGCTGTCATTTGCGGGCCAGCCCGTTCGGGCGGCGTCCTGCGCTCGAAGCCGGGACGAATATCATTGTCCAGAGGCTTAATATTAAAGAGCTTTCAGACGGTTTCTCGACGGCCCTTGTTCGCGTCACGATCTAGCCGGGACGAGAGGCGCAGGTCAAGCGCTCGTTGACAACAGACGGCGGGGCTTCGAAGTGGTGGCAAAGTTAGGTGTAGCAGAACACATACGAATTGAATGTGGCTCTATATTGCGTAGATTGCGAATTATGTACGTCTTGGTGCAGCCAGGCTGCGGACGGCGGGCTTGCTTGCCGGGCTTGTCATGAAGGCGACCTGCGGCACGGCGGCGGTGTAAGAGAGTCTGCGGTGGAAGTGAGGGGGACATGAACAAATCGAATGCTGATGCACAAGCTCAAAGAAGGCACTGCTGAGATTACTACACTTGCGACAGGAATTTTTGCTGTTACCGTCTCGATATACGTAAGCTCTGGTGTATAAATTCTCATTAATGTTGCTATTAGCACATCATTACTATTACTTATATTTGGATATGCGCTCGACTATAGTCGAACAAAAATACAGTCAGTGGCTTTTGCAGCAATGTGGGTTTAGTCTCAATCCCAACCATTGGCTTTTCAGTCGAATTATGTATAAAACGGTATAGGATAGAAATTATTTCAGATAAAAACAAATATATGAACTGAAAAAAAGAAAGGGTGTAACTGATCTCAAAATCTGTGAATCCGATGGAAATTTGAAGTAACAGATTAAAACCTATAATATTATGATTTTTGGCTTCTTGTCTTGTTAGGTATATATAACTGATCTGAGAAATCAACTAAAGGAATATCGAAAAATCACTTAAACTTTAATACTTAATGCAACAGAATCATAAGCATCACATGAAATCAATATTTCGAATCAGCCAGCACACCTCTAGTAATTGGATTTTTTGGGTTGGATTTTGTCGATGACTTTTTCACAGGGTTACGTTGAGGCGCAACTTTATCTTGAGCAATATTCTCCAAGTGTGCAAGTGCTTGGCGTGCGGAGAACGTCTTCACTCTTGGATTAAATGCGTCGAGTTTGTTTAGTAACTTAATACGCTCTGCGTCATTTACATTTGAGAGAAGCTCGATAAAATCTTTATAAACACCAGCATGATAAATTTGCTTCAGTATCGGCAGAGTGATGGCTTTGAGTACATCATTTCGAAACCACTTATCTAAAGCAGTTTCAAGTTTTATTTGATGCTTCTCAGTTATAGAGGAAAGGCGCACAGAACTCGCGGCGATCTTTGACAACATCTTCTGATTCATGGTCCTCGTTCCAACCTAATAGAGTCCATAATTCGCGGGTTGCAGCGACAACTTCGTCGGAAGCTAATCCCCACAACTGCTTGAACCCTATATTCTTAAGACAACCAAGTTCTGATCGGTCCATTGCCTTCTTAAATATAACGCTATCTCTGAACCTATTTTCAAAACACGTGTAAGGGAAGGCGGGTCTCCCCGCATCCAGCAATATTTGGTTTGCGTAAAAATTGGAAACGTTCTGTGCACTATTAAATCTATTGATGAACACGCTCGTTCGTTCAGCAACGTTGGGTAACTGGAGTTCATCTCAAAGGTATCGAGAATAAAGTTGCAAACCTTGAGTTGATAACCGATCGGGCACCTGAGGCACTACGATTTGATCTGCCCTGCGGATGGTTGCTTCAGAAATAAGAGACAAACCTGGAGGTGTATCGCAAATGATCAGATCAAAATTGTTTTTGGCTTCATCAAGTATTTCGTTCATCCACTGAGATAAATACACTTTGGCTTGATTGACGCTATTGCAGGTCGTGAGAAGACGACGCTCAAATATGGTAATAGATGGACTGCCGCTGATAAGGTGGGGGAGCCCATACTGCAAGAAATATATATGTGGTTTTGGTGCGTGCCCCTGCCATCGGCTTTCTAAATAGCTTTCAATGGTGTGGTGTCTTTCCAAGGAAGAAAATCATCTTGAACATTTCCTGCTAATGAAATGCTTGCATTTATTTGCAGATCGAGGTCGATGACAATCGTTTTCTTGCCCATATATGACGAAGCTTCAGCAAAGGCAACTGCTACAGTTGTCTTACCAATCCCGCCCTTCATATTTACAATTGCAACAATTTTACTCATAAACAAACCCATTTCTTAAGTGCGTTTTTATTAGGCACTGTAAATCTTTCTTCGATAAATTTATCTATCTGGCCAGGATGGGGAGTATTACGAGTTGCCTCCATAAGTATTTCGTGTCCATTATCGTTAAATGGATCGCTTATCTTAATAATACCCACCCCGTGTGGCTGCGCTCTTGCTATCATCGTGGAAAGATTGCGTATCGCGGACGATCCTTCTGGCAAATAGATGCCAACATACGTGTGGTGAGAAAATTCGCTATATGAAGCTGCTTGCATAACAGCGGGAGCACCACAGCCATCTTCCATTTTTAGTTCGAATGCAAAAAGATCGAAATGCGGAGTTGGTGAGTAGTGAAATAGCGAAACAGAAGCCATGCAAACATCAGGTTGGGTATAAGCGCCTTTTGAGGGCCCTGTTCGCGCTGTATTTTGCACAATAGTACTTATGCTTGGTGGAGGATATCGGAAGAAGCACGTAGACGACTACCTTAATACGTAACGCTCGAACCAAGGTTCTAGATCTGACTCTTGGTGTATCGCCTCTGGAAATCGAGACGGAGATGCGATTCTTACCTGACGGTTTTCAGAGTCCCATGAAATATGAGGATACGCTGCCTGGATGAAATTATCTACTTCAGCTTCTTCTAGCTCTCGCCCCAAAAATTCAGAGATCTTCAGAGCTAGGGCTGACCAATTGATGGGATCGCCGTTGCTCGGCATCATCTCGATTACGAGATTATCTCCCAATGTCATACTTAAACCTTTCGTAACAATAGGCCGGCCTCATTCACATCAATCAAGCCCCCAATATACAGCGAGCAAACTGAATTCAGTAATTGGGGAAATTTCGTATCGCAAGCGTTTGAGTCTTGCGTAGTCGTGCGCGCAAGTGCGGGGGCTAGCGAAACGCAGCACCGCAGATCGCGCCGACGCAACCGACCAACGGCAATCAACGCCCATTTGTGCAACGCGCCATCTCCTGCTTTGTCAATCGCGGCGCCATCTGGTAAACATGAAAGTCAATTCGCCAGATCGTTGGCGAGTGATGCGCAATACGCCAGCCCGTACCCTTCTTGCCGGGAAATGCCATAAATGACGCCCGAACACCCCCAGATTATCGTCACTCGAAAGCTGCCGCAATTGGTCGAGACACGGATGCGCGAGCTGTTCAACGTGCAGTTCAACGACGATGACAAGCCGATGACGAAAGATGAACTGATCCGCGCTGTCCAGACAGCGTCCATCCTGGTGCCGACGGTCACGGACCGGATCGACCGCGCTGTGCTCTCCCAAAGCGGGCCAAACCTCAAGCTGATCGCGAATTTCGGAACTGGCGTGGACAATATCGACCTCGACACAGCGCGCAATCGTGGCATCACGGTCACCAATACGCCCGGCGTGCTCACCGAAGACACCGCCGATATGACCATGGCGCTTATCCTGGCTTTGCCGCGCCGGCTCACTGAGGGCGCGCAATATCTGAAAACCCATGCGGAGGATTGGCTAGGCTGGTCGCCAACCTGGATGCTCGGCAACCGTATCTACGGTAAAAAGCTCGGCATTATCGGCATGGGGAGGATCGGCCAAGCCGTGGCGCGCCGCGCCCGCGCTTTCGGACTCGCCATAAATTACCACAACCGCCGCCGCGCCGCGCCTGAGATCGAGACCGCGCTAGAGGCAACCTATTGGGAGAGCCTCGACCAGATGCTCGCTCACGTCGATATCGTATCGGTGAACTGTCCTCATACGCCGGCAACCTATCATTTGCTCTCGGCCCGCCGGTTGAAGCTGCTCAAGCCGACAGCGTATGTGGTGAATACATCGCGCGGCGAGGTTATCGATGAGAATGCGCTTTCGCGGATGATTGAGGCGGGCGAGGTCGGTGGAGCCGGGCTTGACGTCTTCGAGCATGCGCCGGCGGTCAATCCGCGCCTTTTGAGAAAGGATAATGTGGTCGCGCTGCCGCATTTGGCCTCGGCGACGCTTGAAGGCCGCATCGAGATGGGTGAAAAGGTTATTATCAACATCAAGACGTTTCTGGATGGTCACGCGCCTCCGGACAGGGTCTATCTGGCCATGCTTTGACGGGGCGGAGCCAATGGGGGGAATGGAATGACGGCGGCGTCGATACTCGAAGCGATGATACAGACAGGCAATCAGATCGACAGCCAATGGTCGATGTATATCGTTGTACATCTCGGCTTGTTCTGGTTTTTCTTTCTGGTCCACCGGCCCTTGCTGTTCATCGAACGGGCCATCGCGCTGGTCGCATATGGCGGCTTCGCATTCATCAACGGAAAAGCGCTCATTGGTACATACAGTTTCCTTGAAGCCATGCGGCGAGACCTTCTTGCCGGCTTCTCGAACGAACTGGCCCGGACACCGGAAATGGCCAATGCGATCGCTGGCGCTTTTTATGGGGACCGGCAGGAGCTTATATATATGACACATGGCGCAGCATTCGCAGTCGTGGCGTTATTCCTGCTTTTCAGGAACGTCATGATCCGCAGATATGACCGCGTCTTTCCCCGCCATGTGCAGACGGGAAGCGGTTTGTTGGGCTGACGGAGTCATCTTCATCGTTCCGATCGACGACTGGCTGGAACGGGATCTTTACGGTGCACCGATCTGCATGAGTGCGGCGTAAGCATCGGTCAGCCCTGCTCCGAAATCCTTGTCCTGACCCGCTGGCCCCAGATCAAGCGCCGTTCCAGCCAAAACCTCGCTTACAGCGCGCGCGGAAAGCTGGGGGTTGCGCTCCATCAGCAGAGCGATGACGCCCGTCACATGCGCTGCTGCGAAAGAGGTGCCCGAAAGATAATCGAAACCCTGCCCTGTCACCGGCGCAAGGATATCGACGCCAGGGGCCGCCGCCAGCACGTAGCTGCCGCGATTGGCTTGCCCATAGACCCGATCTGCCTCGTCTGTCGCGGTGATGGCGATCACTTGAGGATAGGCCGCGGGATAAGCGGGGGGCGCGCCCGGCCCTTCATTGCCCGCAGCCGCGACGAACACCGCACCGCGCTGGTAAGCAGCTTCGATCATTTCATGCAAGAGCGGGTCGCGCCCGCCAGCGAAACTCATGTTGAATATCCGGGCACCCCGGTTAAACGCCTCGTCCACCGCCCGCGCCAAGGTCATTGATGTGGTCGCGGGCGGCGCGCCAAGCTTTTCCGGCGCGAAAGCGCGCACCGTGATGATTGTCGCACCGGGCGCGATGCCAACCGTGTCGCCGCTGGCCGCGATGATGCCGGTGATTGCCGTACCATGCATATCCGGCCCGCTTATGCCGCGCTTGACGACATCGATCGAGACCAGTTTCACGCTCTTGAATACGGGATGCGTCTCATCCACGCCGGAATCGATCACAGCGACAGATATGCCTTGTCCGCTAACGACGGCGTGTGCCGCCGGTATGCGCATTTTCGGAAGAGCATATTGGAGATCGGCAGTTAAAGCACGCGCCTCTCCCTGAAGCCAATAGTAGTTATTGGGCACGGCAAAGCCAATGTCGGGGCGGCTGGAGAGGGATGCGACAACCGTTTCGACGGCCCGTTCATCCGGGATGCGGAAAAGATAAATACGAGCTGTCTCCAATAGCGCCGGGCTCAGCGTGTCCTGTAGAATGAGATTGAAACTCTGAGCGATACCGTTTGCGACCGTGTCGGGCTCCGCGCCGCGCACGAGCACGACCACCTCGCCCTCCCGGAACGGTTCGCGCTCAGCCGTGGCGCTTGCGCGTTGCGAGGGCGAGGGCGGCGTACCAAGGTTGACGGAATTGGGTGGCGTGCTTCCACGATCCGGCGGAATGTCCGGAAGTGGCGGTATCGCCGTTATCACGATGCCAGGACTGCTTGGGACGCGTTGTTGCGTACGGCGCGGTTTTTTGCGGATTGGCTCATCATCGCCGCGAGCGCGCGCTCTCTTTCGCCGCGGCTTTTCGCGTTCCTCGCTCTCATCGCGATCTCTCAAACCATCGATGATCGCGGGGGCGAGGTTGAGAAACAATCGGCCTGTATTACCGCCTCTTTTCCTGCGGTTTAGACCCTCGGGGGTCCTGTCATAATTCCGGGATGCGCTACTGCCGTCCGGTCCTATGCGTTGCGCCATGGCCTCTTCGTTTGCGCCAAGGAACAAAACTACAAGGCCGGCAACGCCAAGTAATCTCGCAATATCCGAAAAGCGAATATAGGTCATAGCGCGATCTTCCATTGTTCAACCGCTTTGCTGCGCCGTTCTATCCGGCGCTGTCTGAACAACCCTACCCTGTTGGCGCAGCAAAGACCACTACACCGCTTTCGCTTCGCAGTCTTTCTAGCAGCGCATCGCGTTCGCTATCGTTCAGGGCGTTCGGGGAAAGCCGGATTTTGAACGCTCCGCCCGCTTTTGGACCATCCGCGATCGTTGCGCCTATATCGCTCAGCAGTTGCGTAATCTGTCCTGCGTTTGCGGCTTCACTAAAGCGCACCAGCGCGAAGGTCCCTGACGGCTGTAATGCGGCTTCTCCGCCCGAGGCAACGCGATAATCATTTTCTGTCTTGCCGCCCGGCAACAGAGAGACGATTAATGTCGCTTGAACTAAGATGATGATTGCGGCGGCAATGGCGGCAACGGCAAGCCCTGGCGATAGGCCGCCGGGCAGAACGTATGAAAGCCAACCTAAGCGGCGCAGACGAGCCAGTGGAGAGTTACCCTCCTCAGCGGCGATCCGCTGCATGAGCCGTGTGCGAACATCAAGACCCGGAGCGGCGATTCGTTCATTGGCGGCAATCGTTTCCACCGCTTCCTCGCGGATCAGCGCCAGACCCACGCGTGACTCCGGATGAGCGGCGAGATAGGTCTCCACGCGCCTCATATCTTCAGCCGAAAGTGTTTCCTTCTCGTACCATGGCAGAAGCAGCTCGATCTCTTCTTCCTCAAGGCGGTTTTGCGTGTTCATGGCCATCCCCGGTCCAGACCGGCCTCCTGCATCAGTTCGCCCAGTTTCTTCCGAGCGTAAAACATCCGGGTTTTGACCGTATTTTCGGGGATCGAGAGGATTTCTGCTGCCTCCAATACGGACTTGTCGTGATAATAAACAAGGTCAATGATCTCCCGGTGATCGGCCGATAAGCGCTCCATGCAGGCGCGCATGACTTCAGCTTTGCTGCGCTTTTGTAAGGCGACCTCGGGCGTGTCGCCGTCATCGGCGATAAAAGCGGCGGCATTCTCATCCAGCGGCTCGTCGCGCCGCTTTCTCATCAGGCTAACCGCTTTGTTGTGGGCGATCGACATCAGCCAGGTCGAGACCGCCGAGCGGCCCTCGAAGCTGCCAGCCTTGCGCCACGTTTCCAGGAAAACTTCGCTCATGAGCTCTTCCGCTATCGCTTCGTTTCGAACCAGCCTGACGAGATAGCGGTACAGCCGCACATTGTGACGCGCATAAAGAGCGTTCATGGCGGATTGATCACGCTGTGAAATTCTGCGGATCAGGGCGTTATCATCAGCCGCCGTCATGATCGCGCCATCTCGTCTGGCATCGCTCCTACCCACATTGGTCGCCCCGGCTCATGATTAAGTTCATCGATCCGCTAGAAACGTCTCTTATTGAATGCGCCCAGGATCGGAAAGCCGTTCCTCAGTGCAGGCCTCAACCGGCGGCTTGCAGGACAGGAGATGGTCCGGCCTCATCGCTCGGCTCGTAGTTCAGGATCGGCGAAAGCCATTTTTCCGCCGTCTCCAGGCTCCAGCCTTTTCTGCGGGCGTAATCTTCTGCCTGATCCCTGTCGATTTTGCCGACACCGAAATAATGGCTGTCGGGATGAGCGAAATACAGCCCCGAAACCGCCGCCCCTGGCATCATCGCGTAGCTCTCCGTAAGCGCAATCTGAGCCGTTTTTTCAGCGTCGAGAAGCTTGAAAAGTGTGGCCTTCTCGGTGTGATCGGGCTGGGCGGGATAGCCAGGAGCAGGCCGAACCCCGCGATAGCGCTCTTTGATCAGATCGTCCGGGCTGAGCCGTTCGTCTGTTGCGTAGCCCCAAAATTCGCGGCGCACGCGCTCATGCATATGCTCCGCGAAGGCTTCAGCGAGACGGTCCGCAAGCGCCTTGGCCATGATCTTGGAGTAGTCGTCATTGGCGCGCTCGAAACGCTCGGCAATGGCTTCCTCGCCAATCCCCGCAGTAACCGCAAAGCCGCCAATATAGTCCGGTGCGACGCCTTCCGGCGCGACGAAATCCGCCAGCGCGGTGTTCGCACGATCGCTGCTGCCGCGGCTGATCTGCTGACGCAGCGTGTGGAGCGTGGCGAGTGCTTCGATTCGCAAGTCATCTGTATAAAGACGGATATCGTCATCGCCTATGGAATTTGCCGGCCAGAAACCAATGACGCCATTCGCCGTAACCCATTTCTCGGCCACCATCTGTCTCAGCATCGCTTGCGCGTCTTCGAACAACGGCCGGGCGGCCTGCCCGTATCGGCTGTCGTCAAGGACCATCGGATAGGCTCCTTTGATCTCCCAGGTCGAGAAGAATGGCGTCCAGTCAATATAGCGCACAAGGGTTCCGAGATCGTATGAGGGCAAGGGCCGTATGCCAAGGAATGCGGGCACAGGCGGCTTATACCTGTTCCAATCGATTGCCAATTTGTTCGCCCGTGCTGCAGCGAGCGACGTTCGCGTTTTCGCGCCACGGCTGCGCTCATGCGCCAGCTTGAGCTTGGAATAGTCTTCTCGGATCGTATCGATGTAGTTAGCCCCAGCATCGCCAAGCAATTTTGAGACGACACCGACCGCTCGGCTGGCGTCCGTGACGTAGATCGCCTGGTTACGCCGATAGTTGGGGCTGATCTTTACGGCCGTATGGACCTGGCTTGTTGTGGCTCCGCCGATCAAAAGAGGGATGGAGAAGCCTTCCCGCTCCATTTCGGACGCGACATGACACATTTCGTCGAGACTGGGAGTAATCAGCCCCGACAGCCCGATGATGTCGGCTTCAACCTCGCGCGCCTTTTGCAGAATCTTTTGCGCGGGCACCATTACGCCGAGATCAATGACCTCGTAATTGTTGCACTGCAAGACCACGCCTACGATATTTTTGCCGATATCGTGCACGTCGCCCTTGACGGTCGCCATGATGATCTTACCCGCGGCAGGCTTCTCCTCCAGGCCG
>CAYVJO010000032.1:0-8094 GCA_964451735.1 uncultured Hyphomicrobiaceae bacterium
GGCGGCCGCAGGCAGGTGGAACGCAATGTGCCCCGAGGTATGCCCGGGGGCCGCGTTCTCGTCTTTTTCCGCGAATCGCCTGGCGCCGATGGCGGTCCGCGTTTGTTCACCATCGACCTTACAGGCTATAATGAAAGGCCGCTCAAGACGCCGGCCTTCGCATCCGATCCTGCGTGGTCGGCGCTTAGGAATTGAGAAGCCTTTTGAAAAACATCCGACACAACTTCTTGTTAAGTCTCCGGAAAGCTTTCTTTCCCCGATCCTTTATACGACTGATTCCTCGTGGCATTTTCGCATCATAGCATTTGGAAAAACCCGCGATTGCAGGCAGCTAACTTGATAATAGCATCAACGCTCGGCTAGCTACTCTTAGCGGCGTTTACGTCGCTTAATCAGAGGAGACATGACTATGCAGGGTTTGAAAAGCGTTGTCGTCGTCGCGACGATCTTTGCTGCTGCCGTTACACTTGGTGCATGCCGTAAAGAAGTTGGTGGCGAGCCGCTAAAGCTTGGCGCTTCCGACGTTTCCGTTTCCATCGTCCGCTAATTCGCGCATATGCGCGAAGCGGGGGCTTCGAGTTTAAAAAACGCCGTGGTTCGTCCGTGTTCGGGCGCTACGGCGTTTGTTTTTCGGATAATGGTCATTGCGTGTATTTTTCGGCCTTGTTCCAAAAAGTTGTACAGCGCCCATTTCCGGTAAGACTCGATTAACCATTCTGACCGCAGCTTCGGGCTTCAGGTGTTTCCTGAGTTTAGGAGTTGTGCCATGTCCCGACTTGCGGTTCTGTCGAAATTCGTTTTCCTTTCTCTTGTTCTAACCCTTGCTGCATGTTCCAGAAGCCAGCCGAACGTTGGCCTCAACGCCGCTGAAATCGGAGGCGAGTCAACAAACGCCGACGGTGAAAGCGGTCCGATCACGCCCGGTTCCATGCGCGAATTTTCCGCGCGAGTCGGGGATACAGTCAATTTTTTGACGGACAGCACCATTCTTAGCCCCGAGGGGCAGCAAATCCTGGCCGCTCAATCCCGCTGGCTGAACCAACATACTCAATATGCTATCGTGATCGAAGGACATGCGGACGAACGCGGAACGCGCGAATACAATATCGCACTGGGGGCACGACGCGCTGCCAGCGTGCGGCAATTCCTAGCATCGCGCGGAGTGGATTCCGGCCGTATCCGGACTGTTTCCTATGGCAAGGAGCGCCCTGTCGCGGTCTGCGCGGACATCTCTTGCTGGTCGCAGAACAGACGCGCTGTCACGGTCCTCGGTCAAAATCGCACGGCATCACGCTATTGAAGTATTGGGACGGCCCAAAATGGATGATCGGCAAGGCTGGTTCCGCGGCGCGAACTTTGCTAAGTAACGGCTATTCTAAATTTAGTCGCGAGATTGTGAGGCCACGATGCGAAGGCCGTTTCTGTTTTTTGCCGGTTTCCTGTCGTTGGCAGCCGCTTTGCCATTGGCGGACGCTCGGGCGCAGTCGCCAGGCGATGCCGCTGGGAGCGCGAATTTCGATCAGCGTATTCAGCGGCTCGAAGAGCAGATCGTCGATCTGAGCGCGCAGCTTGGAACCGTCGAGACGATGACGCGAGGCGGCGGCGTGGCCGGCGGAGGGTCTTTTGCGCCCGGAGGAGGGGGGTCGGGCGGCTCGGATGACGCCCGTATCGCGGATCTGGAAACGCAGCTGCGCGCTCTCTCCGCCCAGCTTGGCGACGTATTGCGTCGTCTGGAACAGATGGAGCGCCGGTCTGGCAGCCTTCAAGGCCCCCCCGGTGGACGAGATGGCCTCACCGGCGGCGCATCTCCCGGACAACCCGATGCGCAACCGCTGCAGGAAGGGACTGGATTTAGCGTCGGCGGGTCCGAGCCTCCCGGCGCAGGCGGTGGTTTTGGAACGACTATAGAACGCGGCGGCGGGAACAATCCCGCACCAGGCGGGCTAAGCGGCTATTTCGACGGCAATCCTCAAGCCGCACCGCCGCCTGCAACGGTCACGTCGCAGCCTGTGCAAACGGCGGCGCGTTCGTCTCCCGAAGCCCAAAACCTCTACAGCCGGGGTTATGACGCGCTGGTTCAGAGGAATTATCGCGCCGCCATGGATAATTTTCAGCAGTTCGTGCAGAATTTTGCGACCGATCCTCTTGCTGGCCAAGCCTATTTTTGGCTCGGCGAAGCAGCTTTTACGAATGGCCAATACCGGGAAGCAGCCGATAGCTTCTTGAAAAGTTCGACAGACTACCCGCAAAATGAAAAAGCCGCCGAAAGTCTTCTCAAGCTTGGCATCTCTCTAAGGCGTCTTGGCGAACAGCAAGCGGCGTGCTCGTCTTTTACGGAGTTGCAACGCCGTTTTCCGAGCGCCTCCGCCATTCTCCAACGCGCCGAACGCGAAATCAGCCGCGCGCAATGTTGAGTACTCATGACTGCCGATGGGACGTCTCGTGCGCACATTCGCTTCCGGCATCATCGCTTGGTTAAATCTGAGCTTCGATCTCTTCTGCAAATTCTCAAGCCCTATACGAAAGCTGTTCTGGCCGTCTCTGGCGGTGCGGACAGTATGGCCCTCATGTTTCTGGCGCGGCAATGGCTGGACCTTTGCGGGGATGGCCCGCAATGTGTTGTCCTGACAGTCGATCACGGCTTGCGAACAGAATCGGCCGCGGAAGCGGAATGGGTCGCAGCCGCCGCGCTCAAATTCGGCTTTGCTCATACCACCCTGACCTGGAGTGGTGAGAAGCCGCGAACCGGACTCCAAGCGGCGGCCCGCACGGCGCGCTACGCCCTCATGGCGGATTTTTGCCGATTGAACGGGGTGCCCGCTATCGCCTGCGCTCACACGCAAGACGATCAGGCTGAAACCTTCGTTATGCGGCTTGCGCGAGGCAGCGGCGTCGATGGATTATCCGGTATGGCGCCAGTGTCACGGATGAAGGGCGTCGATCTGGTTAGGCCGCTTTTGACTGCATCCCGCGCCGATCTGGAGGCGCTTTTGAGAGATGCCGGACAGGAGTGGCTTGACGATCCGAGCAACCTCGACGACGCCTATGAGCGCGTGAGAGTGAGAAAACGCCTCTCCGCGGCGGAAAAGCTCGGGCTGACTAGGACTATGTTAACGCTGGCATCACGGCGGATCTCACGTGCCCGGGACACGCTCGATATCCTAACAGCACAGTTCACGGCCAAGCATTTGGCCGTGCATGAGGCCGGTTTCGGTGAGATTGCGCTGGCCGCCTTTTTCGAGGCCCCGGAGGAAATTGCCATGCGCGCCTTGAGCCGGATGACGGCGGCGTTCGGTGGCAGACAAGTGCCCGCGCGGCTATCGAAAATCGAGGACGCATATTCTGCCCTCAAGGCGCGCGCCCCAGTGCTGACGCTGGGCGGCTGCCGAATGGCGCGGCGGGGGGGTCGGCTGCTCGTGACGCGCGAATTTGGAAGGCTGCCGCGGCATGAGCTTGCCCTTCCGGCGAGTGAAACGTTGGAATGGGACGCTCGCTTTGCCGTGAGCGCACCGATAGGCGGGTTGACCGTGCGCCCGCTTGGCGAGGACGGCCTCGCACAGTCGAAATCGGCGGGTGGCGATCTTGAGCCTGTTCCACGCGCGGCGGCTCTAACGCTGCCGTCTCTGTGGCGTGATGCAACGCTCTGCTACACTCCATGCGTCAAATTTGCTGATACCGCACCGACAGAATGGATTGTATGCGCGCGTGCCGAATTTTTGAATATGGCGCAGCTCTATGAAAGCAGCCCAAAAGGCCGAGATAGGCTGGCTTGAACAAGGATTTGGAATGCAGCGTTAAAGCTCTTTTTCCAGATCACTGCGTAAAGTAAGCGCAGGGTTAACGACGCTGATGCCTCCACCTTGGAAAATGCCGGGCTTACCCTTATTTAAATCGATGAAGACATGGGCGAGGGTCTTGGGCTACGGTAAGCCGATATAGGCAGACTCCGCAAATCCAAGCTTATTTGCGTAGAAGGAACTCATGAACTCCAATTTCCGTAATTTTGCGATCTGGATTATCATCGGTCTACTCCTGGTCGCTCTTTTCAATCTGTTTCAAAATCCCAATCAGCGCGCCCGTGCGAATGAGATCACTTATTCGCAATTCCTAGGTGAAGTTGAAAACCAGAATATCCGCTCTGTAACGATTTCCGGTAATCAGCTTACAGGTAAGTTCGGGGACGGTCGCATGTTCCAGACAACCGCGCCGAATGACCCGCAGCTTGTCGAGCGTTTGCACACCAAGGGCGTCGGGATATCGGTTAAGCCGAGCGAGGATGATGTTCCCTCTCTGCTCGGCGTGCTGGTTTCGTGGTTCCCGATGTTGCTTCTGATCGTCGTCTGGATATTTTTCATGCGCCAGATGCAGTCAGGCGGTGGACGCGCCATGGGCTTTGGCAAATCAAAGGCCAAATTGCTGACCGAACGTCAGGGCCGGGTGACATTCGACGACGTTGCCGGTGTGGAAGAAGCCAAGGACGAACTCCAGGAAATTGTTGAATTCCTGCGCGATCCGCAGAAATTTCAGCGCCTAGGTGGGCGTATACCGCGCGGCGCGCTGCTCGTTGGCCCTCCTGGCACAGGTAAAACGCTCCTTGCAAGGGCAATCGCCGGCGAGGCAAACGTTCCTTTCTTTACGATTTCCGGATCGGACTTCGTTGAAATGTTCGTTGGCGTCGGCGCGAGCCGCGTCCGTGATATGTTTGAGCAGGCCAAGAAAAACGCGCCTTGTATCATCTTTATCGACGAAATCGATGCTGTTGGCCGTCATCGCGGCGCAGGCCTCGGAGGCGGCAATGACGAACGCGAGCAGACTCTCAATCAGCTCCTGGTCGAAATGGACGGTTTCGAGGCTAATGAAGGAATTATTCTGATCGCGGCAACGAACCGCCCAGACGTGCTCGACCCCGCGCTTCTACGACCGGGTCGTTTCGATAGACAGATCGTTGTGCCTCGGCCGGATGTCGTGGGCCGCGAGAAGATCCTGAAAGTCCATGTGCGCAAAGTGCCGCTGGCCCCGGATGTCGATCTTCGGGTGATTTCGCGGGGAACGCCGGGCTTCTCCGGTGCCGATCTTGCCAATATCGTGAACGAAGCGGCCCTGCTTGCTGCCCGCCGTTCGAAACGGATGGTCACGCAACAGGAGTTCGAGGACGCAAAAGACAAGGTTATGATGGGCGCGGAAAGACGCTCAATGGCAATGACCGACGAAGAAAAGCGTCTCACCGCCTATCATGAAGGAGGGCATGCGCTCATCGCCATGAAGGTTATAGGATCCGACCCAGTCCATAAGGCTACGATCATCCCTCGCGGTCGCGCGCTCGGCATGGTGATGCGCTTGCCTGAACGTGATCAGCTTTCATATACAAGGCAGAAGCTGGAAGCGGATATTTGCGTGGCGATGGGGGGACGCCTGGCTGAAGAGCTGATTTTCGGCCATGAGAAAGTAACGTCCGGTGCATCGATGGATATCAAGATGGCGACCCAGATGGCGCGGGCTATGGTCACCCAGTTTGGTATGTCGGATAAGCTGGGAATGCTTTCTTATGGCGAGAATGAGGAAGAAGTCTTTCTTGGCCATTCCGTTACCCGGACGCAAAGTCTTTCAGACGAAACGCAAAAGCTTGTCGATGAGGAAATCCGCAAGATTGTCGATACAGCTTATATAAAAGCGCGCGCCATCCTGGAAGAAAACATAGATGAGTTGCACATTCTCGCTAAAGGCCTGCTGGAATATGAGACCCTGAGCGGCCAGGAACTCTTGGATCTGTTGGATGGGCGTCCGCCGGTGCGTGAGTTTACCGCAAAGGATGATAAACAGGCGCAGCGTCCCTCGTCAGCGGTTCCTACAGCCGGTAAAGGCCGAGCCCAGCCGGAAGAACCGGGGCCTGACACAAGCGGCATGGAGCCCCAACCGCAGACCTGATACGTTGGATCAGGATCATTTCAAATGGAAACGATCCTGATCCGTGTCGGTTTGCCTACGCATGATTTTTTAGAAAAGCCGGCATCCGCTTTTACCGATTGTGCTCTAAACGGATGAAAGCATGGGCCTTCCATCCGTTTTACTTCAAGCGCAAATGAAGAAAAACGTTCCTACCAGTCACCAGCTTAGCTGGTTGAGTGCGGCCACGGGACGGCCTTGGCTGCTCGAAAAAAGCTGGGACAAAATGGCGCCGTCCAGTTCGCGCCCATTCGCACTATCGACGTGAACGGCGCTTGCAATGAACACGCTGTCGATATGGGCCGCCGCCGCGCCGGCAATATCGGTACGTATGCCATCGCCGATTGCCACGATGCGATGTCTAGGTATGGCGCGCTGATGTTTTGCCATGACCAGCGCCAGCGCAAGATCGTAAATCGGCTTGTGTGGCTTGCCTGCGTACACGACATCGGCGCCGATAGCTGCATAGACCTCGGCGAGCGCGCCGGCGCAGTAAATCAGCTTATCCCCGCGTTCGACCTTGAGATCAGGATTTGCGCAGATCATTGGAAGCCCGCGCTCCCGAAACTCTCCTAAAAGCGCCTCGTAATCGTCGGGCGTTTCCGTTTCATCGTCGCGCAGACCGGAGCAAACCACCACCGCAGCCTCCGAAACGCCGCTCAGTCGCACCTCCAGGCCGTCGAAAATAGGTAAATCCCGCTCAGGGCCAAGATGGAACACTGCTTGCCCCGAATATTTCGCGATCAATTGGCGAGTCACGTCACCCGAAGTTGCTATGCCGTCATAACAATCGGCAGGCACGCCCACTTCTAGCAATTGCTCGGCTGCGGTCTCGCGCGGGCGGGGAGAGTTGGATATCAGGATAACGACGCCGCCCCCATCCCGAAACAAACGACATGCTTCAACCGCTTTCGGAAAGGGTTTGAGCCCATTATGCATGACACCCCAAATATCCGTAAGCCAA
Organism: uncultured Hyphomicrobiaceae bacterium; assembly: GCA_964451735.1. Taxonomy (GTDB): domain Bacteria; phylum Pseudomonadota; class Alphaproteobacteria; order Rhizobiales; family Rhodomicrobiaceae; genus JAHQVI01. The sequence continues at coordinate 6,908 of CAYVJO010000032.1, forward strand.
GCGTCGTAACGCCGCGCAAGGCCGGCGACCGAGTCGAGAATGGGTATGCAGGTTATTTCATTAATCATAAAAGTAGCTAAGATTGACGTCGCAAAAGGTCAAGCCTCATCAATAGCTATCCGATTTAGATAACAGGGGTATGGCAATCGCATTGAGCTTTTTCTCTTGCCACGACCGCGAACGTCACGCTGGCGCGTTCCCATCAGCCGGTGGATGCATTGCCTTGAGACTGGACGTGTATACCGCACTCGACCTTGCCACGGCCCCGCCAACGCCCGGCGCGGGGGTCTTCACCAGGAGCAACACGGCTCGTGCATGGCATGCACCCAATCGAGGCAAAGCCGAATTTTTCCAGCGGGTGATAGGGAAGGCCGGAGTTACGAAACCGGGTCACGACTTCAGCGCGGCTCAAGTGAGCCAGAGGGTTGAATTTCAACCGCATCGCGTCACGCTCAACAGCGGGAATTGCGGCCCGGCTAGCTGCCTGATAGCGTTTGCGCCCGTTCGCCCAGGCGGCAAAGCCCTCCAAAGCCGAACCCAAGGGTTGGACTTTCCGCAAGTCGCAGCAGGCGTCGGGGTCGCGCTGAAACAGGTCGCCTTCAGGATCCGCTGCGGCCAATTGGGATGCATCAGTCTTAAGCGTGCGGATGTCCGTCAGCCCAAGCCGCGTCTGTAATATGTCCCGATAGGCGAGCGTTTCGGCAAACAAGTAACCCGTGTCGATGAACAAAATCGGTATGTCGCGGCTGACATTGGCCGCTGCCGCAAGCAAAACAGCGGACTCCGTTCCAAATGAGGACACGATGGCGAACCGGTCCGCTCCGGCGGTTTGCAGGGCAGCGTCCAGGATCTCCTCTGGCGCCGCATGAGACAATTTTGCGTCAAGATCCGCCACTATCTCCGGCAATGAGGCTCCATCCGCCTCCGCGAGAGATATGGCTTCATGCCTGTACACGCTGTACGCCTTCGCCGCATTCATTGGAGAGTACCCATCTTAGGCTCATTCAGCCCGTACGTTTGCAATAAGCATCTAATCGATCTGATATTACGGAACCGTTCTATAAAAAGAACGAACTTGTCAAGTAAAACGCTTTCGCGATTTCGTGAAACCGGTCAGCAAGCCAGACGTATTACAGGGCCGCCAATCAAAAAATGCCCGCATCCAGCCCAGCAGCCTCTGCCGCATG
>CAYVJO010000032.1:8104-11258 GCA_964451735.1 uncultured Hyphomicrobiaceae bacterium
AGCTCCGTGCAATGGACGGCAAACTCCTCGCTATATTCGCCCCGGCAAATGAGCGGCTCCTGAACGGCCCGCCACCGGAGCCCGGTGACGATGGTTTCCACCGAACGGCGCGCGCCGGTGCCGTCATGCCCGGCGCGGATCACCAGCGCATAGGAAAGGCCATGGGTTGCGTCGAGACACGGATAATAGATACGGTCGAAGAAATCCTTGAGGGCGCCGCTCATATAGCCGAGATTTTCTGTCGTCGCCAGAATGACGGCATGCGCGGCTTTTACATCATCGGCGCTCGCTGCTGATGGAGCCAGGCAATGGACGGCGACGCTATCGCCACCCGCACGCCGCGCGCCCATCACTAGCGCGTCGCGTAACGCTGCCGTGTTTGGCGACGGCGCGTGGGCAATAATCAATAGCGATTTCCTTGTCATACCAACCTCAACGCCAGTTGCCTTGCCTGCGAACCGAAACTCCTTGGACGCCAAACGAAGGCCCCTCAGAGCCTACCAGTTCTCGCAGACGTTCTCGCAGAGCCATTTCGCAATACCGAGAAAGCCGTCTTTACCAGGGCTGACTAGGCGGAAAGCCCTGTCTTCCCATGGGCATAAAAGCGACCTCGGGCACCTTCACGCAAGCTTGACTTCGCAAGCATTGGCCGGTTCGACGGATGGGAGGTGGCATGGCAGCATTACTCGAAGGACCAAAGCCGCTTGAGCGGACGGGAAGCAGAGATGTCGGCTTCGCGATCGGCATTATTTTCATACTCACGGTTCTGTTCCTGCCGCTGCCAACCGTGATTCTGGATATTGGCCTGGCCTTTTCCATCGCATTCTCCGTCCTAATCCTGATGGTCGCGCTATGGATTCAGCGGCCGCTCGATTTCTCCGCCTTCCCAACCATCCTGCTGATCGCCACGGTGTTGCGCTTGTCGCTCAACATCGCAACGACACGGCTCATCCTGTCCGACGGAGCAAACGGCGTTACGGCGGCGGGAAATGTGATTGCCGGCTTTGCGAATTTCGTCATGAGCGGCGATTTCGTCATCGGCACGATCGTTTTCATCATTCTGATAACGGTCAACTTTCTCGTCATCACCAAGGGCGCGACACGTATCGCGGAAGTGGGCGCGCGTTTCACGCTGGACGCTATCCCCGGCAAGCAGATGGCAATCGACGCCGACTTGTCCGCAGGGCTGATCAACGAAAAGCAGGCGATGGCGCGCAGGCGCGAGCTTGAAGAGGAAAGTTCGTTTTTCGGCGCGATGGACGGCGCCTCAAAATTCGTGCGCGGAGATGCGATCGCCGGAATACTGATCACGCTGGTCAATGTGTTCGGCGGAATCATCATAGGCAGCGTCCGTCACGGCATGTCGGTGAGCGAGGCGGCCGACGTGTTCGTAAAGCTATCCGTCGGGGATGGCCTCGTAACCCAGATCCCGGCGCTAATCGTGTCTCTTGCGGCCGGCCTTCTCGTCTCGAAGGGCGGAACTCGCGGATCGGCGGATGTGGCGGTCTTCGATCAGCTCAGCAATTATCCGCGCGCGATTTTCGTGGCCTCGTTCGTGCTTATGATGCTCGCTCTTGCGCCCGGGCTGCCTTTTCTTCCTTTCGCGTTTCTTGCTACCGCCCTCGGGCTCGTTGGCTATGCCGTGCCACGCCGCCAAGCAGCAGCACTCGCGCTCGAAGCGGAACGGGAACGGGAAGCCGATGCGCTGGCCGAGGAGGAGTCACGAAACTCGGTTCGCGAGCAGCTCAGGATCGCCGAAATCGAGCTTTGCCTCGGAAAGCAGCTTTCGAGCGCGCTGTTGCCGCACCATAATGAAATGGCGCACCGGGTCAGCAAAATGCGCCGGAAATTCGCCAAGCAATATGGTTTTGTCATCCCGGACATCAAACTTACCGACGACCTGGCAATCGAGGCGAAATTTTACCAGATCAAAATCCATGGGACCGTCGTGGCGACAGGCGAGTTGCGCGTCGGCGATATTCTCGTGATCGTCGGAGACGGGCCGCGCCCAAGCGTGATTGGCGATGAGACGCGCGAACCAGCTTTCGGCATGAAAGCTCTTTGGATGCCTGAAATGTTCGCTAACGCCCTCAAGCGCGAGGGCTTCATACCCGTCGACAACCTATCTGTGCTGCTGACGCATCTCGGCGAGATCATCCGCAACAATCTTGCGCAGCTTTTGTCATATAAGGATATGCGCGCACTGATCGACAGGCTCGATCCTGAATATCGCCGCCTTATCGATGAAATGATCCCGGCGCATCTGACCTATTCCGGCTTGCAGGCCGTTCTCAAACTGCTACTGTCAGAACGTATCTCAGTTCGGAATCTGCACCTGATCCTGGAAGCCATCGCGGAGATCGCTCCGCATGTGCGCCGGGTGGAGCAGCTCGCCGAGCATGTTCGAATGCGCATGGCGCAACAGATTTGCGGCGATCTCTCGGAAAACGGCTTCCTGAAGGTCTTGCGGCTTGGCAATCGCTGGGACCTGGCCTTTCACCAAGCCCTGAAGCGGGACACCAAGGGCGAAGTCGCTGAGTTCGACATCGATCCCAGGCAGATCGAGCAATTCGGGGCCGAGGCCTCCGCCACCATACGGGGGCTTATGGACGACGGGCACAGTTTCGTGCTCGTCGCCGCGCCGGACACCCGCCCTTACGTCCGGATGGTCATTGAGCGCCTGTTCCCCACATTGCCGGTTCTGTCGCATGTGGAGATTGCGCGCGGCGTCCAGATCCAAGCGCTTGGCACCATATCGTGACGCCGCTTGGCAGCGATACGGTGCTGCTGACCTTTCTGCTGTTTGCCCGGATTGGAGGTTGCCTGATGTTCATGCCGGGCTTTTCCAGCGCGCGTATTCCCGTTCAGGTGCGGCTATTTCTGGCCATCGCCGTCACATTAGCGCTCGCGCCGGTACTTCTCCCCAAAGTCTCGGCCGAGATCGCAGAGCTTACGCCTGGGCTCGGGCTCTTTCTGCTGATATCCGAAGTCACGATCGGCGCGCTGATTGGGTTGATGGGCCGGATTTTTTTTCTCGCACTCGACTTCATGGGCACTGCGATCGCATCTTTCACCGGCTTTTCGAACCTGCCCGGCATTCCCATTGAGAGTGCGGAGCCGAACCCTACACTTGCCGCAATGCTTACCATGCTTG
>CAYVJO010000032.1:11268-12637 GCA_964451735.1 uncultured Hyphomicrobiaceae bacterium
CTTGCGGTCACACTGTTTTTCATCGTTGATCTGCATTGGGAAGTCCTGCGCGGTTTACTGGACTCTTATCGTGTGCTGCCTGTCTCGGGCGGTTACGATGCGCGTTTCGGGCTTGTACAGTTAACGGACAGATTATCGGAAGCGTTCGCACTCGCGCTGCAAATTAGTGGCCCCTTTATCATTTATTCGATCTCGATTAATTTTTTATTCGGAGTAATGAATAAATTTACACCACAGATCGCGGTTTATTTTGTATCTATACCATTTGTTATATTTGGCGGACTTATAATACTTTATTTTACTGTATCTGAATTCATCATGATATTTATAAACGCTTTCGGGCGCTGGCTGATCAATGGATAGCGCATGATTGAAAAAAGAGCCAGACGGGCGCAGCGCCTCATCGGCGTTCTGACGCAGCTTCATCGGGTCGAGGAGCAAAAGAAAATCGAGCTTGAAAGGCGGTTTCAAGCGCTTGAGGAGTCTCAGGAGGACGTGATCCGGGCTCTGAACAAGGATGACGCGCTGCATGGATTGTTCATCGATACGACTGCCCGGTTGCTCCGCAATCTTGCGCAAGAGGCGCAACGCGTTGCTGAAGCGCGGGACGCTCAGTCACGCAAGCTGCTCGATCATGCAGCCAAGGTCAAAACAGCCGAACGGCTTCATGACTCGCTCGGCCAGACCAGTGCGCGGATAAGAAGAGAAAACGAATTGCGCGAAGCCATCGAGCGTTATGTGCGGAGCCGGGGCGCAAGCCTCCCATAAGACTAACGAGCTATGAGAGTAAGGATTCCTGAAGACTCTGGAGGTGTGCCCTTGTCGATTTCGCCCCCGTCCGACATCGTGCTTGGCGTGGCCAATGCCGTCGATCCACGGCAATACCGTGCCGCTGTCGAAAAGCTCGCGAAGGCGTCGGCGGCGGCCGGCACCCATGAAGAGCGTTCCGAGGCGCTTGTGCCTGTCGCGCTCACCGACGCTGCGCAAGCAACGATAACGCGCCCTCAGCCCCAGACCAACGCGTCAAGTCCAAAAGCATATCAGGATTTCGAAGCGTTTTTCCTCCAGACTTTCGTGGAAGCGATGCTCCCAAAAGAGGCTGAGAGCCTATTCGGACACGGGCCAGCCGGCAAGATATGGAAGTCGATGCTGGCTGAGCATCTGGCAAACGAGCTTGCAAAAAGCTCGGCATTTGGAATTGCAGCGAAAATAGCGGACAGCCGGCAAGGGCAGGATGACGATGGCGCCGCACCCGCCAACGCGGTCTCGAACAAGACACCGGCGAAAGATAATGAAACGGCAAGCTATATCATTGATCTACAAAAGCTCTTAGCGACAGATACTGGCACGTCCCTCGGCGTGTCAGCTC
>CAYVJO010000033.1:0-1245 GCA_964451735.1 uncultured Hyphomicrobiaceae bacterium
GGCCCGCTTAAGGGCGTCGGCCAATGCCCCGCATTTAAAGTCCATAACCTTATCGGAGTGCGGCGCGCGGGCGGGAGTTGAAGCAGCGGCCACGCCCGCCACCAGCTCGCGTGCGATGCGCCAGCTCTCCGGCGCAAGGTCGTCCTCAGTGAGTAGCAGAATGAAAGGCGTGTCCTTTGGCGACGGAGCGTGCATGCATAATGGTTTGAGGGGATGGTTTTGCGACTCGTCAAGCGGCGGCGCGGATCGCGCAAGCCGCTCGACTGAGGCAAAGCGGCCACTGGTGTATGTTTCGATATTGTCGGGTCTTGCAAGATAGGTCTTGCCGCGCGTGTGTAGTCCGCCAACCCAGCGCCAAGACAAAGTATTCGAGGCGGGGTCTCCATCGAGCAGATGCCGGTAGAAAAAATCCGCCCCAAGCCGCCAGGGAAGCCGCAGCGAAAAGATCCAGATGCTCGCGAACCACATGCGAGCATGATTGTGGAGATAGCCGGTTGCGGTCAGCTCACGGGCCCAGGCGTCGAAACAGGCGATACCCGTCTCGCCCGTCTCAGCCGCCAGGAGGCGCTCATATTGGTTGCGGTTGGCCGCGAGCAAAGCTCTGTCCTCTGCAACACCTTCCAGATAAGACGTCCAGATTGACGGGCGCTGTTGGAGAAACCCCTTCCAATAAGTGCGCCAGCAGACTTCCTGAACGAACTTTTCGGCGGACGCAATATCGTGCGTGCGCAAGACAGCGGCACAAACTTCAGCTTCCGTGATCAAGCGGTGGCGGATATACGGCGACAGAACCGACACGTTGTTTCGTTTATCCGGTCCAAGGTCGAAATTGCGGGTGCGGGCGTAATCCCTGCCGGCGTAAGGAACGAAAGCCGCTAGACGTCGAAGCCCTTCGGCGCGCGTAGGCTCAAATTGACGTTGCATGATGACCTTCAGGAGGTAAGTCGGCACATGATATGATCATAGATTAGCCGACCAGGGACACTGATTGCGCTTGGGCGATGCGTCGCGGGGAGCTATCGCCGCACATTTGCAAAAATTGTTCATTGGACGAAGATTACGGAGCGAGCCAAGCTCCGTCCCACCCGCCGGCATCTGTACGATCCCAGGCCGCCCGGCGATGCCCGGAATGATGAAGATAGAGCCATTCGATCCGGACAATATTTATCAATATGACGCAAAAATTCGCACGTCCTGCCTCTTGATCGGCAGATGGCAAGGGCGGACTTATTAACGGCGCATCAA
>CAYVJO010000033.1:1255-5786 GCA_964451735.1 uncultured Hyphomicrobiaceae bacterium
CGAGGTTCTGTGTATAGCAGGCCCGCGATTGCTGTTGAGAGCGCGCCCAGGCTTCATCAGCGGCGATGTCCTCAACGTGGATCGAAGCGCGGCCTTCCAGTCTGAGTTGAAGCTTCCGATCCGGATCGTAGGCAAGAACTGCGCACCTAGGCTCATCTCGGAGCTGGACGATCTTTTGACTGCGTCGGTCTGAATGAAAACGAAGTTGACCGGCCTCGCGCGAGGCTCCGCGTAACACTACCGTGCGAATTCCGGGCGCGCCATTGCGGGCGGCGGTTGCAAGGACGGGCGTATGAAACGGCGAACGGCGATCCTTGACGCCCCGTCCGAGCAGTCCCCAAGCCTCGGACAAGGAGAGGGTAAGGTCATCATAATAGCTTGGTCTGGTAGCCGTACCATCACGTAAGGTGCTCATTTTGCCGGCCTTCTCGATCGTGTTTTTCACTACTCCCAATATGCATATTGATGAAATCTCCAATCCGCCATATCAAGACTTAGCCTCGTTTGGCAAACAGAGTGGGGAAGATTGAACCGACGGGGTTGTCTTTGCACCGGCACTGGGTTAGCGCATGATTGAAATTGGCGTACAGAGCGTTACCCGAAGCCTGCGAAAAAAGCCATCCAGAACACGGCGATGATTTAGTCCGCGGTAATGCCGTCCGGCGCGTCGAAATTGGCATCCTTGTCCTTACGTCAAGAAACCACTTGCGGCACACCGGGCGCAACCCCCTCTGAACTCACCCATTATGCAGGCTCCAATCTCAGGACACGGCCATTCTGAGGGTCCTCCGTCACGATATAAAGAAAGCCGTCGGGTCCGAAGCGAACGTCTCGTATCCGTTCGCGGAGCGACTCCAGCAAAACCTCCTGTTCGACGACTTCTTGACCGTCGAGCTTGAGCCTACGCAAATGCGTACCAGCCAGAGCGCCGACGAATATGTCACCTTTCCAGCCCGAGAATGCGTCTCCGTCATAAAACGCCATTCCGCTGGGCGCTATAGAGGGCACCCAATAAATCACGGGCTGTTCCATGCCCGGCGCTTCGGTTTTGTCGGAGATGATCGCGCCGCTATAGTCGATGCCATAGGTTATTGCGGGCCATCCGTAATTCGCACCTGGCTTAAGAATATTGACCTCGTCGCCGCCCCGCGGTCCGTGCTCGTGCTGCCAGATCTCGTTCGAGCCGGGCCGTAGGGCGATCCCCTGAATATTGCGGTGGCCGTAGGAGAAAATTTCAGGCCGCGCGCTGCCGTCATTTACGAAGGGATTGTCGGCGGGAACTCCGCCATCCTCATCGAGGCGAATGATTGCGCCAAGATGATTAGCCTTGTTTTGCGACTCTTTCAGATATGAATAGCGGTCGCCGAGCGTGATGAACAATTTGCCGTCTGGGGCAAAAAGCAGCCGTGAGCCGTAGTGGGCGGAGCCTGGCGTCTTCGGATCTGCACGGAATATTACCCTGGAGTCCTCCAGCCGTCCGTCCGCCAATCGAGCCCGTACAACCTCTGTCCCGCGTCCGCCTTCTCCTGACGCGGAGTAACTGAAATATATAGCGCGATTGCTCGCGAAATCGGGATGCACCACAACATCCAGCAGACCGCCCTGACCGGCAGAATCCACTTCAGGCGCACCTTCGATAGGCTCCTTCTGAAGCACCCCGTCCCGGATAACTCGCAGTTTGCCCTCGTCACGCTCCGTCACAAGCAGAGCGCCGTCCGGTAGAAAAGCAAGACTCCATGGGCTTTTGAGCCCCTCCGCGACCGTAACAACACGGAAATCATGACCTGCTGAGGAACGGTAGGTTTCCTGCGCCTCTGCAACCACTGGCAGGCCGAGCAAGGTGGCCACGGGAGCAAAGGCGAGGGCAATTATGATGGCTTTCGCTGGCTTTTTAGTCATTTGTTTCCAATGTTTCACTGTCACCTCGTTTGTCCTTGGGTGTGCTCGTCGCCTACGACGAATAGGGGGTCGCGCCGAATGCCTATTGTTGGTAGACAGGATCACGACTGATAATTAGGAGGTGTGCCTTTACACGGTTCGTTGCAAGGCCAGCGAATGCGACTTGAGCTGTTGTCCGCTGTTCCCGATCACGGCGAACGCCGTGAAAAAATCCTTCTCATTCATGGAATCTGTCTCGGCGCCTGGGTCTGGGAAGGAAATTTCCTGCCCTATTTCGCCGAGCGGGGTTTCCATACCTACGCGCTCAGCCTTCGTGGACATGGAGAGAGCGATGGCAGAGACAGGTTGGAGACCTGGCGCTTGCGCGATTTTTGCGACGATCTCACTTGGGCTGTGCGCCAGATCGGCGGCCCCGTTGTTGTCATTGCGCATTCGATGGGTGGAGGAGTCGTTCAATATTATTTGCGCAAAGGTGGGCAGGCTGCAGGAGTCGTCTTGATGGCGTCTGTTCCACCGCACGGTCTCATGCGCGCATCGCTGTCAATGTACAATAGGAACCCTGCGCTTTGGGATGAGTTATACAAGGCCAGGACAGGACGCTTGAAGGACTTCGATCTCACAACGATCGAGCGAGGGCTGTTTTCCCAACCCATCCCACCAGCTGAGCGTAAGCAACTCTTGCGCCGCCTTGTCGCGCCCGCCTCACAAGCCAGCCTTGAGTTGATGGGATGGCCCCCGATCGCGCCGCTGCCTTGGCTGGGCTTGCCTCCCATGATGGTTATCGGGGCGGAGCGGGATGATCTCGTGCCCGTTACAGACGTTCTCTTATCTGCCGCGTATTATGGCGTTGGCCCAAGGATTATTCCAGGCGGTGCGCACGCCTTCATGATGGAGTCGCAATGGCGCATGACGGCTGAAATGATTTGCGACTGGATCACGCGGCAATATGCCAGGTCTACTTAATCGCAGTCGGATTGCCCGCTTTTCAGCGCAGAATGAACCGACGAAAGGTTGTGTGCAGGGGGGTTACACCGCCCCGCTGATGAGATGCGCCATACGCTTGCGGATGTCCTCATACTCATAAGTCCGGACCGCTCCCCGCTCGGCAAAGCGAGCCGGCCAGCTTATGCCTTTTTTCTTGAAGCAGTTATTAAGCAGAAATAGCGGTCTGCCCTGGTCTAGCGCAGCTTTGGACTGAATATAGGTTCCATTCGAATCACCAATCTCCACGATAATTGAAGCGTCGGTCAATGCGGACATCGTAATGTTCCGTTCCGGAAAAAACTTCCGATTGTAGCGCCAGTCTTTGCTTTCATAGAGCAATGCAGGCACTTGCGAGATGACGAGAAAATACTCGGCGATTTTCTGTTGCAAGGCTGCATTTTGACGAGGATAGACCTTATGGATGGGCGTGCCCAGAACAGCGATAGTCTTGCCCCCCATCTCCAGCGCGGTTGTATGGGCGACCGTATCGGTGCCGGCGGCGAGGCCCGAGACGATCGTGAAACCATCTTCAACGAGGTTGCGGACCAGCCGCCGGGCTCGCGCGGCGCCATGCTCTGAAAGCTGCCGAGCGCCGACAACAGCAACCGTGGGAGCGTCGAGAAGTGTCAAATCGCCGCGGAAATAAAAGGCGGGCAATGGATAACGTGCGTCGTATAGCCCTTTTGGATAGTCCGGCGAGCCGGAGACGCGCATATCGACATCAATCAAACCGGCTGCGGCGAAGCGGTCCTGAATATCGCGTGCATGGCGCTCCGCGGTTGCCTGCTCCACAAGGTCGGACGGCCTTCCATTTACCGCCGCGCCGATCCACTCGCACATCGTCTTGGCAGTTGCGCCGGGCCGCATGTAAAGCGCTTCGAACGCGCCAAGCTCGATCGCAATCGGGGACAGCGCCTCATTGCCCAACGCCTCGGAAAACCCCTTATTGAAAAATGCTCTGAAATCCAACGCAAACCTCGATCGGCAACCGCCGCATAACTTAAAGTTGCATATAGGTTTATCTCATAGCGGTCCCGTTCTGAATAAGCGCCAACACGCATGGAGGATTTAAGTTCTGGCCATGTTGCACACTGGCCGCAACGTTTGCCAAGGAAAGGAGCTGGCCATTGCCATGCCGTTCCTGCGATGGGCTGAACGCGCAAAAAACAATACGGGTTCCGCCTCGATACGCTATAAAACGCTTCAAGCGGATCGAATGCCGTTACAGAGTTAGCCAAAAAAGCGTCACAGGGATCAACGGATCATGAGCGAAGGTCTGGAAGCGGTTCTAACACAGCTTGATGCATCGAGACATGCCGCATTGGAACGACTGTTCGCACTGCTCCGCATACCGAGCATTTCGACCGACCCAGCCCATGATGCAGCCTGCCGGGAAGCGGCGGAATGGTGCGCCGGGCAATTTGCCGAGATCGGATTCAGCGCCAGGGTTCAGCCCACCACCGGCAAGCCAATGGTCGTGGCTCACTGGCGTCATCCTTCGCCGGACGTGCAACACGTTTTGTTCTATGGCCATTACGATGTGCAACCTGTCGATCCGTTGCAATTGTGGGAGTCGCCTCCTTTCGAGCCGCGTCTCGCAGAAGAGCCCGGAAATGGCGCGGTGATCATAGCGCGCGGGGCCAGCGAC
>CAYVJO010000033.1:5796-10828 GCA_964451735.1 uncultured Hyphomicrobiaceae bacterium
ACGATAAGGGACAAGTGATGACCTTCATCGAAGCCTGCCGCGCTTGGATGGAGAGGACGCGCAGCCTGCCCTGCTCAGTATCGGTTCTGCTAGAGGGTGAGGAAGAATGTGGCAGTCCCAGCCTGCCTGCTTTTCTCGACACTTACGGGCAGGAATTGAAGGCCGATCATGTCCTGGTTTGTGACACCGGCCAGATGGGCCCGGATCGTCCTGCAATCACAACCAGCCTTCGCGGCCTTGCTCATGCCGAGCTGATCGTCAAATGCGCGACACGCGATTTGCACTCCGGCATGTATGGTGGGCCGGCCATGAATCCGATCCGTGGGCTAGCCCATGTGCTCAGCGCGCTTTATGACGATGAGGGGCGCGTGCGCATACCCGGCTTTTATGACGGGATCATCGCACCGAGCGAGGAGCAAAGCCGGCAATGGGCCTCGCTTGGTCTAGATACGGACCGTATTCTGAGCCCGGTTGGCCTCTCGAAAGCGGCAGGCGAAAAGGACCGAAGCATTTTAGAGCAGATCTGGTCGAGGCCAACCGCAGAAATTAACGGCATCATCGGCGGTTATACTGGCCCTGGCACAAAGACGGTCATACCGGCCGAAGCCTCGGCAAAACTGACATTCCGCCTTGTTCCGGGGCAGGATCCTGACGCTATCATTGCGAACTTCAAACGCTTTGTTGGCGACCATCTCCCGGCAGACTGCAGGGCGGAATTCAAAAATAGCGGCGGTGCACCCGCAATCGGGTTCGACACAAAGCTCCCAGCTATACGGCAAGCCGCAGAGGCTTTACGGGACGAATGGGACACCGAACCGATCCTTATGGGATGCGGAGGCTCCATTCCCATTGTGGAGTCGTTCAAACGCAAGCTCGGCATGGATGCGGTGCTGGTCGGCTTCGCTCTCGACGACGACCGGATTCATTCCCCGAACGAGAAATATAATCTCAAGAGCTTCCAGAAGGGAGCCCGGTCATGGGCAAGGATTCTAGGAACGCTTGGCGTTTAATGAGGGACTTTAGTTGATACGGCAATGGCTTGCTCTGAGCGCAGCCTTAGTACATCAGACTTTTAATCAGGGTAGGCTATAGCGCTTAATCTGTTCGTTTGTGCATATTAGTTATCCAAAAGCCGCTTTGCACCTCTCGGTCCGATACTTCAGACCTGATCCGTCTTGATGGACTGAAAGCGGGACACTAACTTTTTGTTTTTGAGCAATCTTTTCGCAAAGCCGGTGCCCACTTTTGCCGATTCAGGCCAAATCTTTATGGCCCAATGCTATGGATGAGACGGGATCTGATCTATTGCAGCAGAGCGTCTGTCGATTGCTGCCAATCCATGGCGGCTCGCTCGGCTTTTTGGCGCTCCTGTGACGTCAGCGCACCAAGGAAACCGTCCAGACCGAAATCGCTAATGCCGGCCTGCCGGGACAATAAGTGCCATTTTGCCGCCTCGACGGGGTCGCTTTTTGCGCCCTTGCCGGCCGCCAACGCATGCGCCAGACGGTTTTGCGCTACCGGGTTGCCTTTCTCGGCCGCACGGCGCAGCATCTGAAATCCCAAGACTTCATTCTTTTGCACGCCCTTACCCAGATATAGCGCAATGCCATATTCAAGCTCGGCATTCGCCATCCCTGCTTCGGCCGCCTTCTGAAGCCAATAAGTGGCGATGCGGTCGCTCTGTTGAACGCTGCGGCCTTCTTTGTGAAGTGCAGCCAGATCGTATTGAGCGGGGGCATGGTCGAGTTTGGCAGCGCGCTCCATGAGCTGGGCGGCTTTCTCGAAATCCTGAGGACGCGCATCGCCATCGACATAGATCAGCGCAAGATTATAGATCGCAGTAGCATGATTTTTTGCAGCCGCGAGCTCAAAAAACTGTGCTGCTTGCTTCTTGTTTTGCTTCACCCCGCGCCCTTCAACGAGCATTACGCCGATCGCGAATTGCGCGTGCGGATCGCCTATCAGCGCGCCTTTTAGATAATGATCAGCTGCCTTGACGAAATCCTGTGCTATACCAAAACCGCCCTCATAGATAATGCCGAGCAAGGTGTGAGACGGACCATTGCCTTTGGCCGAGCCTTCTTCGGCAAGCCTCTTCGCCTCGATATAGCGGCCCCGGTCGAATGCAGCATAAGCGTAATCTGCAGCACCCTCCGTATGTGCCTCGGCGGCGACTTCGCCGGTTTTCCAGCCCCCTTGCGCCTCGGGCTTTTTGGCTGCGGCCAATTCTATTGTGAAGGCCAACAAAACGAAAACGAAGATCACGAGAAAACGCATCGTCTATCACACCCGGCTCATCGCTATTGCCTCGTCCGCGATGGAAGCGATACGGCCAAGAAATTCGGTTCGCGGTCTCGCGCCGCTTTTGCTTGTATCGACGCAAAGAAAATCCGCGCCAGCCCCAATCATAGCGCGAGCCAGGGCTTCGCTTTCGCCATCATCGAGCCAGGCGACACATGGAACCTCAAACAACTCGTTCCACCAGGCGATCATTTCCACGACAGCATCTATATCAGAGGCGCCCGGAATTGCGGGATCGCCAAACGCAAGATAGTCTGCCCCACCCTCGGCCAAGATCATGGCTTCATGACGCGAGAGAGGGCAGGAGACGCCGATCGACTTTTCTTCGCCCAGCAATTGCCGGGCCGCCGGCACCGCCAATCCATTTCGTATATGAGCGCCTTCGACGCCCAGTTCATACGCAATGGAGGCATCGTTCTCGATCAAAATGGCGAGACCTTGGCGATTAGCAAGCTCAATGAAATTGCTCAAGTCTGGCGCATTCGTAGTCGTCCTGCTTAGCATCAAAAGCGCAGCAGCGGGACGCCCGGCGGCAATCATTGCCTCCAAAGCATCTGGCGAAGGGAGATCGTCTGTGGCCAGGCGCAAATACAGTTCGCAGCGCTTCGTCATGAGCCTATGTCAATTCATTCAGCTAGCTTGTACAGCTCTCGCGATGCTATGGGTGGAATGCTCCAGACCCTCATCAGCGCTGCATGGCGAAAGCGTCGTTGCGCCACAAGAGAGCGCCGATGCGAGCCTAAGCGTTTTCTAGCCAATGTGCTTTCCGATAACTGCCGCAGTGTCGCACATACGGCAAGAGAAGCCCCACTCATTATCATACCAGGACAAAACGCGTACGAGCCGTCCATCCACGATCTGTGTTTGCGCAAGATCGAACGTCGAGGAATGCGGATCGTGATTGAAATCGATGGAAACCAGCGGCTCGGAGGTTACAGCCAGAACGCCTTTCAGCTCCTGGGCTGCGGCCCGTGTCATGGCAGTATTGATTTCTTCGACAGTGGTTTCACGCTGCGGAATGATTTTCAAATCGACGACCGAAACATTCGGCGTTGGCACACGGATCGCGCTGCCGTCCAGCCTGCCCGCGAGCTCCGGCAGAACCAGCCCAACCGCCTTGGCCGCGCCGGTCGTCGTGGGGATCATGGATACAGCGGCGGCGCGCGCGCGGCGCAAGTCCTTATGCGGCAAGTCGAGAATGCGCTGATCGTTCGTGTAGGCATGGATCGTGGTCATGTAGCCCGACTGGATGCCGCATAGATCATGCAAAATCTTCACGACAGGGGCCAAGCAATTGGTGGTGCATGACGCGTTGGAGATCACCTCGTGGCCAGACTCAATCTTGTCGTGATTGACGCCATAGACCACCGTTATGTCGGCTCCTTTCGAAGGCGCCGAGACGAGAACCCTTTTCGCTCCCGCCGCGAGATGGGCAACCGCTTTTTCCTTGTCCGAAAAGATGCCAGTGCATTCCATCACAACATCGACGTCCATCTCGCGCCATGGAAGCTTGGCGGGGTCTTTCTCTGCAAGGACCTTGAACGTTCCCATGCCAACATCCATGAGGTCACCCTCGACGTTGACATCGCCATGAAAGCGACCGTGCACGCTGTCATATTTGAATAGATGGGCGTTGGTCTCCGGCGAACCGAGGTCGTTGATGGCAACCAGTTTCAAATCGCTGCGGCGTTGCTCCGCCATTGCGCGCAGAACATTGCGCCCGATCCGCCCAAAACCGTTGATCGCCACTTTTACTACCATAATTGCCTCCGCTTTAAGGCATTACGCCTTATCAAACGCGCGCGCCCATATCGCCGATTCAACTTTGTTTAAATGCTGATAAATCATACAAAACGCAAGGCGTTTTCAGTCATGGGAATGGACCTTTGCCTTCTGGCAGGCCGCAGTGTTGTGCTCGAAACTTCCGGGCCGGTGTTATATTTTCTTATCATTAACATGCCCAGATTCAACGGCTGTCTTAATTTTGGCATGCATATCAGCTTGTAAATTAATCGTTTTTTAAATTCCTGCCGTCAATCTGTTGTAAGTTCAAAGCATTGACTTCCGAGCCTGGGTGGTGGCTACATGCTTTATGCGGTAGAAAACGAAATTTAGCGTCGTCAACTTTGACGATTGTGACGCGTTGCTTGCGCACCGAGCGGTCTTGCGCCGGTTTAGCGCAGCAGAGCGAGAGCGTTGGGGCGCTTCTGGCATTAAAAGCATGTCGAAATCAGGTGGGGACAAAATGCAAACGGCGGGACAAAAGCGCGCCTTGCCCGGCGAGCAAAGAAAAGAGAAGGCAGCCAGATCGCCGTCCAAACGCGACGCGGTGTCGCTTGCACGAGAAGCCGAGCGCCTTCGCGCCGAACTCGATCAGGAGCGCATGCGTGTCAAGTCGCTAGAGGATGCTAACGAACTCGTATCGGAAAAGTTGGATGTTGCGATTAAGTCCATGAAGTTCATGTTGTCAAAGCAGGGGTGAGCGGACCTACGCTCAGCGCGCGGATTAAGTTCAAAACGCCTCATTTGCGCTAAAGGTTCGATAGAAGCATATGCATCTCCTTGCCGCGTGCTTACATGCAAATGCTTCTGTGACAGGAACCATGAGCTAAATGTTTGTTTCTTGTGGAGCTTTTTGAATTCGACATTGAGTAAAGAGCCAAGCCGCCAACGGAATTCAAATGCCAAAGAAGCTCGACTGGGCGAACTGGAGCGGAGCCGGGTCGAAAAA
>CAYVJO010000033.1:10838-12547 GCA_964451735.1 uncultured Hyphomicrobiaceae bacterium
AAAAGGGTGTATTTCTTAACCCCACGCCCGCACCGATTGTTTGAATGTCGCGCGATCTTTATGAAAATAAAGTTCACTTTTCCTGATCGCGCTTAGGAGACCGTGATGGGCCATGTGACCGTGAGCGTAAACGGCCGGAGCTACCGGATGTCATGCGACGATGGAGCGGAGCGCCGCGTCCTCGAACTTGCGTCATACGTCGAAGGCATCGTTCAGGACCTCAAGGGCGGGTTCCAGCATGTTCAGGAAGACCGTTTGTTTCTAATGGCAGCACTCATTATCGCGGATCAGCTGAGCGAGGTACGTGAAGAGCTACACAAGACGCTCGTTCAGATCTGCAATCTCCGCTCATTCCAGACCGCCGATAATCACGCCAGTTATATTCCATCGCGCGATGTGGCTCGTGTCGTGGACGCCTCCTCGGCGCGTCTGCAAGCTTTGGAGGCGCGTCTCGATAGGACAGGCACGGGCGGTTGAGCCTGGCGGATCATCGCCGATCTGATTTCTCCGTGGAGACCAGCCGCCGTTTCTTTCTGTCGTTCACATAAGCAGCCAGATTTTCCAAAGCCGGCGTCCAACCACTTTTGTAACCCGCAATCATACCCGGACCCGTCGAATGCTGCGATTTGGGCGGTCAAATGCAGGCGCGTGGTGCGTCCGTCTCCGCTCAACTCGATCGTCAGTAGAGCTGCCGATAACCGCGCTGCGCCCTGTTCGAGCACCTCGGTAAAAACAATACGACCGTTCTCGACGATATCCAGATACCTGGTCACGCAAACATAGGGCGGGCCTTCTGCCCATATGCAGCGGCTGACATCGCATCCACCCACTCGGAAGTCGGCTTGATCATAAATCAGATCGATGGACGGATTAGGCGCGCCCCAAACCCGCCTTGCCTCCGGCGACGCCCAGGCTGCAAAAACCATTTGGGGCGATGCTGCATATTCCCGTTCGATGGTGAAAGTCGAATGTGTGACGGATAGGGTTTCCATGATTTGACCCTTGATCGTTTTGGCGAGCGCCATGAGTTGGTCCAGCGCCGCGTTTCAGCCATTGTAAAAGCCCATTTCGCATAGCGTTAGCGATCCGCACCGTGCCTGTAGATCACGCGGCGTAGAGGCTTCCGCGTGGATGGTTGTTCACACGGCTCCAAAGCGAGACGCCACCCAGGGATTAAAGCGTCGATAAAGGCGAGCCGTTTATTGAGAGCGATTTCGAGATAGCTACCGCTTCCGCTTTGCTTGGCGCCGTCGGGGCGGCACATCGATCACTCTTGACATTTTCAGACCAAGGCTGCCCTGGGTCAGTTGCTCATCACCTTCGGCTTCCATCATCATTCTCCCGATCCTTCAGAGCGAGCAGATAGGCGTCCAACCTATCGAGCCGGCCTTCCCAGACCAAGCGCTGCTCCGCGATCCATTGCTCAGCCTCCTTTAGCGCCGCCCCATGCAGTTCACACGTCCGCACACGCCCAGCTTTCTTGGAGTGGATAAGTCCGCTTTTCTCTAGAGTCTGCAAATATTGCAGGAAGGACGGCAGCGCCATGTCGAAAGGCCTCGCCAGTTCGCTGACTGTGGCCGGCCCCTGGCTAAGCTTTTGCACCACCGCCCGCCGCGTCGGGTCAGCGAGAGCATGAAAGACTGGATCAAGGGCATTTTTTTGATTAGGCATATGCCTAACTTAAAATGACCTCGCAGCGGGGGCAGGCA
>CAYVJO010000034.1:0-4639 GCA_964451735.1 uncultured Hyphomicrobiaceae bacterium
AGACCGTACAAGGTGCAGCCTTTCCGCCGCCGCTCATGAATGAAGCGGGCTAGAGCCCCGATTCGAATCTATCGGATCGGAAAAGCTCCAATGCCAGAGCGTGTGGTGGAAAGGAGATCGTCAGCCTCTCTTAAGTGCAGAACCGATGCCCAGTGGCTTCTTGCAGCGGCAAAACTGTTTTGCTAGAGGATGGTTAGCAGTGCAGCATACAGTGCATATTATGAGGAACAACACAAAAAATATAAGTCAAATCAGTAAGATATCTTATTTGGAAGGAGTTCGCTGCCTGGCGTTGCCGCCTTGCAATAGGTGCTTGAACCAGTCTTATCCCGTCAGGACGATATGATAGGGTAAAACCGACACAAATCAGTACCTACAAAGCTAGCGTTGCGATATCTGCTGTGCAAGGGATCGGACGCGTTATTAATTGTAACAATCGCGGATAAACAATGCTGAATGCAACCAGTTCTTCCTTGGATGAGACGGAGCCGCGCGCCGATTTGAATGCTGGGTTGATGGCGGACCTTGAATATTTCAAGGGGCAAGCGCGCAAGGCCAGCGTATTTTTGAAGGCGCTGGCGCATGAGAACCGCTTGATGATGCTGTGTCTCGTGGCTGAGCGCGAAAGGTCCGTCATGGAGCTGGAAGAGATTCTCGGCATGAGGCAGCCGGCGGTTTCGCAACAATTGGCCCGGCTTCGCGTCGATGGGCTCGTTGCGACTCGTCGCGATGGCAAGGCGATTTACTACAGCCTCGCCAATGACGATGTGAGGCGGATCATGACCGTATTATACGATATATTCTGTCGTGAAGCGCTGGAGAGCGAGGGGCAGCACAAGCAAGCGGCGGCAGGAAAACTCAGCTGAAATGCGTACCCTTGCCGAGCGGAAAGCCCCGCAAAAACTCAGCTCCAAGCATCGGCTTCTTGCCGGCGCGCTGCACGCGAGTGAAACGCACGGCCTGATGACCGCACGCAACCGTCAGCTGAGTGTCGAGAAGAACGCCCGGCTCACCACGACCGGGAACCACGATCGAGCGCAGAACCTTGATCCGCTCGCGTTTGCCTGACAGAAGTGCCTCGAACCATGCGCCCGGCGAAGGCGATAAGGCCCTGATCTTGTTATGAACCTCCAAGGCCGGGCGGGTCCAATCAATGCGTTCTTCATCCTTGCTCAGCTTTGCGGCGTATGTAACCCCTTCCACAGGCTGCGGGCGGGCATCCAATTCTCCTTTGCCAAGCCGCTCCATCGCGCGTGCGATAAGTCTCGCACCCAGAAGCGAAAGCTCGTCATGTAACTCGCCCGCAGTCATATCCGGTCCGATCGATATACGCTCGCCAAGGCAGATAGGGCCGGTATCCAGTCCCTCGTCCATTTTCATGATGGCGACACCGGTATTCGCGTCGCCCGCCATGATGGCGCGCTGGATTGGCGCTGCGCCGCGCCAACGCGGAAGGAGCGAGGCGTGGATATTCAAACAACCGAAGTGCGGCGCGTCCAAGATCGCTTTGGGCAAGATGAGGCCATAGGCGGCAACCACTGCGACTTCGGCATCATGAGCGTAAAATTCATTTTGAACATTGGCGTTCTTGAGCGATTTCGGCGTGTAGACGGCTATACCTGCTTCTTCGGCGAAATGATGAACGGGCGACTTCCGTGCCACCATGCCGCGTCCGGCTGGGCGGGGCGGTTGGGTGTATATCGCAACGACATCATGACCTGCCGCCACGATCTCGCTCAAGGCGGGAACGGCGAAATCTGGCGTTCCCATGAATATCGTCCGCAAAGGAACCATGATATATTATACTCCTCATGGCCCCGCACGTCCTGCGTCGGCCCCGTTTTACGGTGCAATCTTCTTCAGCCTGCCGAGCTGCCCCATTCGATGCAATTTAATTTAAAGCTAGGTAACCGCCTTAGAACGTCGCGCTTTCCGATATTTCCGAATGAGAAAATCCCGTTTCAGACGGGAGAGATGGTCAACGAATAAAACGCCGTTCAAATGGTCGAACTCATGCTGTGCGATCGTCGCGGCTTTTCCGTCCAGCCATTCTTCATGCGTGTTACCCTCCAGGTCGATATAGCGGATCAGAACGCTGGCAGGACGCTCGACATCGGCATATATTTCCGGGATCGAAAGGCAGCCTTCTTCATAGACGTTCATAATTTCGCTTTTATCAAGGATCTCCGGATTGATGATGCTGCGAGCGGGCGCCGGCTCTTCCTGATCCCGTGATGGGTTCATTACGAACAAACGAAGCGACAAGCCTATTTGCGGAGCGGCGAGTCCGAGCCCTTGAACAGCGGACATCGTCTCGACCATGTCGTCAACGAGGCGGCGCAGATCGCCGTCTACACGCTCTACAGGCTGAGCGATCTCACGCAGAATCGCATCTGGATAGTAGATGATTGGAAGCTTGGCCATAAAATTGAGATAAGCCGAATGCCGTCTTTGGTCAACGCTGGCTTACAACAACGTCTGTTCTTTTTTTGTTCGAAATCGAATCAGCGTATCTTGCAATCTCGATTTTGCAAGGAACTCGCATGTCCTCCATTGACCCATGGCAGGTGATGAACCTGACCATCGACCCGATCCTTGTCTTCGCCGTGGTTGCCTGTCTGGCGGCTGCCGCCCTGATAGCGCTCACTGTTCTCGCGTGGCGCAACCGGATCGACCGCGCTCTCGAAGCGGAGAAACGGCAGGTGGGCGAACGCCTTCTCGAAATGGAACTGGCCGCCCTGAAAGGACAGCTTCAAGCTATTGCGGAGCTGGCGGGATCAAATCAGTCGGAAATCAGCCGTGCGCTGCATGAAAGGCTAGACCGCGTTAGCCACTCGCTCGGCCATAACCTTGAGGAGACTGCGCGGCGGACGACGGAACACCTCTCACGCCTTCATGAACGGCTCGCAGTCATCGATGCGGCTCAACGCAACATAACCGAGTTGTCTTCCCGCGTTGTTTCGCTTCAGGACATTCTCGGCAATAAGCAGCAGCGCGGCGCTTTTGGTCAGCTCCGCATGGAGACGATTATCCAGGACGCCTTGCCGAAAGGGGCCTACAGCTTTCAACCAACCCTGTCCAACGGGAAACGCCCCGATTGCCTGATCCATTTGCCATCCTCGGCGCCGGCCGTCGTTATCGATGCGAAATTCCCGCTCGAAGCCTTCGAGGCTTTGCGGACGGCCCATGACGACACCGCGCGCAAGGACGGTGAACGACGCGTGCGCACGGATATTGGCCGCCATATCGACGACATCGCCACGAAATACGCGATTCCCGGCGAAACGCAGGACTCACTCTTGATGTTCGTCCCTTCCGAGGCGATTTACGCCGACCTCCATGAGCATTTCCCGGACCTTCTGCAAAAGTCGCATCGCTCACGCGTGTTCATCGTATCGCCGAACATGCTGGTGCTCGCAGTCCAGACCATGCAGGCCATCATGAAAGACGTTAGGATGCGTGAACAGGCGAGCGTCATTCAAGCGGAGGTCGGTCTTCTTGTGGGGGACGTGAAGCGCCTGAAAGATCGCGTCCAAGATTTTTACCGACATTTCGGGCTGCTTGGCGGGGATGTCGAAAAGATACTGACGTCTGCGGACAAGATCGCAAGCCGTGGAGACAAGATCGAAAGTCTCGATTTCGAGGAGTCGGCGGACCGTTCCCTTTCAGAGGAGAGAAACGCAAGCTTGGCGGGGTGAGGGCGAGTCCGCCATGCAGTTGATCATGGCAACTCCGCCAAGCCGCCCATAAATGCGCTTGCGCTTGGCGTCATCTTCTGCAATCGCCATATTCATTTTCCGCATTTCGGACGCCATCCCATGCGAAGCGAATGGAAAGATGCACGGCGCATCGTCGTGAAAATCGGCTCGGCTTTACTCGTCGATCAAGAAACAGGCAGGCCCAAATCCGGCTGGCTTGCCGCTTTGTGCGACGACATCGCCGATCTGAGAGATTTTGGCAAAGAGGTTATCGTCGTTTCGTCCGGGGCAATCGCGCTTGGCCGGCATTCTCTTGGACTTCCCAAAGGTCCGCTCAAGCTTGAAGAAAGCCAGGCGGCTGCGGCTGTCGGGCAGATCGCCCTCGCGGGACTGTATCAGGAGATGTTCTCTAGCCGTGGCATTACGGCAGCGCAAATCCTCGTGACGCTGGGCGACACGGAGCAGCGCCGCCGCTACCTCAATGCGAGAGGCACGGTCTCGACCCTGTTGAGCCTTGGCGTGGTGCCTGTGGTAAACGAGAACGACACCGTGGCCACCAACGAAATCCGCTTTGGCGACAATGATCGGCTTGCCGCGCGGGTCGGCTCGATGATGAGCGCGGATTGCGTCGTGCTTCTGTCTGACATAGATGGTTTATACACTGCGCCGCCCGCGCTCGATCCTTCAGCCCAGCGAATCGATATCGTTGAAGATATAACCCCGGAGATCGAGGCGATGGCCGGGGATGCGGGCAGCGAGCTGTCTCGCGGAGGTATGGTGACCAAGATCCTCGCCGCAAAGATCGCGGTAGCCGCTGGAGCGGCACTTGTTATCACGAGTGGCCATGTTCTGCATCCGCTGCGAGCGCTCGGCGAAGGTGCGCCCTCCACCTGGTTCCTCGCCTCGGCCAACCCGGTCGTCTCCCGCAAAAGATGGATCGC
>CAYVJO010000034.1:4649-4861 GCA_964451735.1 uncultured Hyphomicrobiaceae bacterium
TGCTGCGCTAAACGCGGGCCGCAGCCTTCTGCCCGCCGGTGTCGTCGCGGTCCAAGGGCAGTTCGAACGGGGCGACGCGGTTTTCATCCGGGATCGGGAGGGCCGCGAATTGGGGCGCGGACTTATCGCATATGGCCGGGCTGACGCCGAACGATTGCTTGGCCGCAAAAGCACTGAAATCGAGGGTGTTTTGGGCTATGCTGGCCGCGCAG
>CAYVJO010000034.1:4871-10111 GCA_964451735.1 uncultured Hyphomicrobiaceae bacterium
GGCACTGAACAGGAGCTGATATGGCATATCCGAATCCGGCGGTTGCGACGGCATGGGCGCAGGACTGGGCCGGGCTGGCCGCGCAAATGCGGTTGACCGGCCAGGCCGCGAGGGCCGCGGCGGCAAGACTGGCGCTCACTTCCGCAGACGACAAAAATGCAGCGCTTTTCGCCATGGCTGCCATGCTTCGCCGGTTCAACAGGCAGATCATCACGGCCAACGCGCTAGATGTGGAGGAGGCGAAAACCTCCGGCCGCCCCCCAGCCTTCATCGATCGACTGACCCTCAGTACCGCCCGGATCGAGGCGATGGCAAAGGGGCTTGAGGACATCGCCGCGTTGCCTGACCCTGTCGGCGGCCTCATCGCATCCTGGACAAGGCCGAACGGACTTCTGATTGAGCGAGTTCGCGTTCCGCTCGGGGTGATCGGCATGATTTACGAAAGCCGCCCCAATGTGACGTCCGACGCCGGCGGTCTATGCCTGAAATCCGGTAATGCCGTGATTTTGCGTGGCGGTTCGGAGGCGCGTGAGTCCAACCGGGCGATCCATGCCGCGCTCGTGGCCGGTCTGCGCCACGCCGGACAAGATGAACAGGCGATCCAGCTTGTCGGCACGGCAGACCGCGAGGCCGTCGGCATGATGCTTTCGGGGCTGGAAGGCGCTATCGACGTCATTGTTCCGCGGGGCGGCAAAAGCCTGGTCGCCCGCGTGCAAAACGAGGCGCGAGTGCCGGTCTTCGCCCATCTCGACGGTATCTGCCATGTTTTTGTGCATGGGGGCGCCGACCTGCAGATGGCACAGGATATTGCCGTCAATTCGAAGATGCGGCGCACCGGAATTTGCGGTGCGGCCGAGACGCTTCTGATCGACGAAGTCTGCGCGGGCACGCACCTTGCCCCGCTGATCGGCGCGCTGATCGACGCCGGTTGCGAAATCCGCGGCGATGCGATGGCGCAGGCGGCCGATGCCCGCGTGCGTCCCGCGACGGAGGAGGACTGGGGCGCGGAATATCTCGATGCGATCATTTCCGTGAAGATCGTCTCCGGTCTTGACGGCGCAATGGCGCATATAGCGAGATATGGGTCGCAACATACGGACGCCATCGTCACGGAGGATGCGTCGGCGGCGGAGCGTTTCCTGCGCGAAGTGGACAGTGCGATCGTATTGCACAACGCCTCCACGCAGTTCGCCGATGGCGGCGAGTTCGGCATGGGGGCGGAAATCGGAATTGCGACGGGACGGTTTCATGCGCGTGGTCCGGTAGGCGTCGAACAATTGACCACATTCAAATATCGTGTGAAGGGTAACGGCCAATTGCGTCCGTCATGAATGTTTGACACCGCCGGATAACTGAATGATTTCGGTATTTCCGCTTCGGATACATAGATTTTCCAATGAAATGACGGCCAGGTTTTCCAGATAGGTTCCAGACCCATGGGACATGACATATGACATCACCCGACCTGCCGAACGACCCTGCCAGGACGAACCGTCGAGTCATCGAGATCCTGCTCGATGAGGCCTCGATCGGGCGCAATACGCTCGAAGTCGAACATGAAAGACAGGTCGCGATCTTCGATATTCTGGAAGGCAACGTTTTTGCACTGGATGATGGTACGCCCGGCCCTTACAGGTTGCGCCTCTCCATAGCCGAAAGACGGCTTGCGTTCGAAATCTCGTCAGAAGACCACGCGCCGATCACGATCTATCTTTTGTCTCTGTCGCCCTTTTCGAAACTGATCAAGGATTATTTCCTAGTCTGCGAAAGCTATTATGAAGCGATCCGTACAGCGCCACCAAGCCGGATCGAAGCGCTCGACATGGGGCGGCGCGGCCTTCATGACGAAGGCAGTCAATTGTTGATGCGGCGCCTGGAAGGCAAGATCACGACGGATTTCGAAACGGCGAGGCGGCTTTTTACTCTGATTTGCGCCCTGCATTGGAAAGGATAGGGCGGTGAAAGGTCCGCCGTCATCTTCGGATCTTCCAAAGGCCGTCCTTTTTGCCTGTAATTTCAATTCTGTACGCTCGCCTATGGCAGAGGCGATCCTGCGTCATCTCTCTGGGCGGTCTATCTATGTCGAGTCGGCCGGTGTACGCGCCGGGGAGCTTGATCCTTTCGCTGTTGCGGTCATGGAGGAAATCGGCATTGACATGTCCCGCCACGCGCCGCAGCAGATCGTTGATTTATACGATAGCTCCTTTGACCTTGTGGTGAGTTTGTCGCCCGAAGCGCATCATAAGGCGCTGGAGATGACGCGGACACAGGCCATCGAAGCCGAATATTGGCCAACTATGGACCCCACTGCCACCACCGGAAGCCGCGAGCAGATCCTCAACGCTTATCGTGAGGTGCGCGATACGTTGTTCAAGCGCATAAAAGCCAAGTTCCCGGCTCCAGGCGGGCCGGTCAGTTTGTAACTGTTCGCTAAAAACCCCTGCACCATCTGCGCCGCTATTTTTTCCGCGGCTTCGGCAGTTCCAAGATGTCAACGATTTTTCCGCTTACCCTCCTTGACTGGAATGACAATGGTTGGCTTTTTCCGGTAATTTTGGGCAGCCTGTCGGCGTTCGGAAGACATAGATGGTAATTCCTAATAGTAAAATCAGATGGAGCTTCTTCGCCCATGCGTATCCAGGATATTGTCTACATCGCGCTATTCGCCGCCATGACTGCCGCGCTCGGGCTTATCCCCCGGATGGATCTCGGCGTAGTACCTGTTCCGATCACCGCGCAATCGCTTGGACCGATGTTGGCGGGTTCGATCCTCGGCGCGCGGCGGGGTGCGCTGTCGCAAGCGCTTTTCCTGTTGCTGGTGGCGGCTGGGCTTCCATTGCTCGCTGGCGGTCGTGGCGGGCTCGGGATCTTTGCAACTCCAAGCGCCGGATTCATCCTAGCCTGGCCTCTTGCGGCGGCAGCGGTCGGCCTGATAGTCGAGCGGCTTTGGTCTCGTCTGACTTTTCTGAGATCTCTCCTGGCCAATATAACCGGGGGCATTATCGTGGTTTACGCCGCCGGCATTCCCGTTCTCGCGGCCATGGCCGGCATCACTATGCCTCAAGCCGCGATCGGGACTGCGGTGTTCCTTCCCGGCGACCTGATCAAAGCAGCTCTAGCCGCTTCGGTCGCAATGTTCGTTAAGCGTGGCTATCCGATCATATCTACCGATCGTAGCCCTGGCAGCCGTTCATGATTGGGGACACGCTGTTCGGACTTTTCGATCATGCGGCGCGTTTGCACGGCAACGCCTGCGCGATCATGCGCAGAGACCGGACCGTGACCTACGCGGAACTTCATGAACGCATTACCGCAAGATCCTCAGCGCTATCGTCAAAGGCGTGGCATCCCGCTGGCGTCGCCTTAGCGCTGAGCGATCCGCAAACGTTGCTGGAGTTTTTTTTCGCTTGCGCCGCGATTGGCCGGCCCGCCATGCCGCTCGACCCTGCCATGCCAGCCCATTTGATGAAACGGCTTCTCACTCACCACTTTATAACCGAGCTGATCACCGATGGCGGCGTTTCATCTGTTGAATGTACGCCTGTATATCCGGCCGACATGAACGTTCATGAAAACTCGGAATTCTACTGGGGGCTGACATCCGGTACGACAGGGGCTCCCAAAATATTCGCCCGCACGCATTCGTCATGGATCGCGAGTTTTGAGGCGGCGGAGAGCGTCTTCGCGTTTCCGGCGGGAGCTCGTATACTCGCGCCTGGACCACTTCATCATTCTCTCTTCCTCTATGGCGCCGTACACGCGCTCTGCCGGGGCCACACCCTCATTATTCCCACTGGGCAATTCCGTCCAAGCCGTC
This sequence comes from uncultured Hyphomicrobiaceae bacterium, assembly GCA_964451735.1. GTDB lineage: Bacteria > Pseudomonadota > Alphaproteobacteria > Rhizobiales > Rhodomicrobiaceae > JAHQVI01. Next base: position 8,689 of record CAYVJO010000034.1, read on the forward strand.
TGCGAGATGCGCTGAATTCGGCGACGCATTTGTATTGCGTGCCTTTCATGCTTGAGGAGATTGCAGGAAATCGTTCGCGCCTTCCCGATCTTCGCGTGATCTTCGTGGGAGGCGACAAACTTTCCGATACGACGCGAAATACGTTCGAAGCGGCCTGGCCATGCGCCGATCTCGTTGAGTTCTACGGCTCATCGGAAACAAGCTTCGTCAGTTTCCGGTCCACCCGCGCCCTTTGTGCTCCAGGCTCGGTTGGCCGCGTTTTTCCCTCAGCTATGCTTCAGATCCGGGATGCGGATGGGCGGGAAGTGGTCTCAGAATGTGAGGGCGAAATCTTCGTCTCGGGCCCGATGTTATTCTCCCGATATCTGGGCGAGCCGCCCGCGTCGGATTGGGTTTCCGTTGGCGACACGGGGTTTCTCGACGAGCAGGGGTGTCTGCATCTGACAGGCAGGACGAGCCGGATGATCAAGTCCAAGGGCCTGAAAATTAATCCCGAGACCATCGAGGCAACGCTTGCGGACCTGCCGGAGATCAGCCGCGCCGCCGTCGTCGATCTGCCTGATCCCGCGCGTGGAACGCTGGCCGTCGCCATCGTCGAATTCCAAGCGAGCCATTTTCTCGACAGGCGCACATTGTCAGCCTATTGCCGCGAACGACTGGGAGCGGCGTTGTGTCCGAAGCGCTTTTTCCATGTAAGCGCGCTTCCCTTGACGCCGAGCGGCAAGGTGGCCTCGGCCGTTGCGCGCTCGGCGCTTTTGTCCGCCGACCCGGCTTACACGGAGTTGGCATGAGCAAAAGGCAGGCAATCATCATTGCGGCGCGCCGGACGGTTATCGGCAGGGCCGGCGGCGTTCACGCGCGGCGCAGAATCGAGGGCCTGGCCGCGCCAGTGCTACGCGCGGTTCTGATGGATGCGGGTCTTAGTCCCGAAGCCGTCAATGAGGTTGTCATGGGCAACGCCGCTGGCGGCGGGGGGAATCCGGCGCGACTGATCGCGCTGGCGGCGGGGCTGCCGGAAACAGTGCCGGCCTTGAGCATCGACAGCCAGTGCGCTTCCGGCCTCGACGCCATTGCATACGGAGCACGGATGATCGAGGCGGGCGGGGCTGACGCTGTGATCGCGGGAGGCGCCGAGTCGCCCTCAACTGCGCCGTGGCGTGTTGCGAAACCGTTCACCCTTTATGGCGATGCACCTCGATTTTTTACGCAACCCGCATTTGTGCCTGAGGCGATGGGTGATCCGGGTATGATCGAAGCAGCGGAAAATCTTGCTCAAGCGGACGGGATCGAGCGCGAGGATCAGGACCGTTTCGCGATCGAATGCCACAAACGCGCAGTCGCGGCTCCAGGACGCGCCAAGGGGCGAGCGCCGGATAGGGCGGCATGCCCGTCGGCCGCTCCCGCCAGCCCTGATAGGCGACGG
>CAYVJO010000034.1:10121-12474 GCA_964451735.1 uncultured Hyphomicrobiaceae bacterium
CGCGAAGCAGGGGTCCTGTCGCCTGAAATCGTTGCCTTGGGCGATGGCGCGCGAGAAACTTTGGATGAAGGTCCGCGCGCATCGCTTACGATGGGGCTTTTAGCGCGTATGCCTTCGCTGGCCGCTCAAGGGGGAACCGTAACGGCAGGCAATAGTTGCCGGATTAACGACGGGGCTGGCGCTGTGCTGATTGTCTCGGACGGCCTTCATGCCGCGCTCGGCTCACCGCCGGGCCTTGTCTTCGAAGGCGCCGCTTCGGCGGGCGTCGAGCCGCGCGTTCTGGGCCTTGCAGGCGCGCAAGCCGCACTCCGGCTGCGCGGAATGGCCGGTTTTGCATTTGACGGTCTCTCGGCGATCGAATTGAACGATGCCTTTGCCGCGCAAGCGCTCGCAACGGCCAAACGCCTCGATATTGCTCCGGAGCGCATAAACGCATTGGGCGGGGCTCTGGCTTTCGGGCATCCCTACGGCGCGAGCGGCGCTTTGCTGGTGCTGCGGCTATTCACGCAACTGATCCGCCTGAACGACAGGAAAACCCCAAAATCTGGACTGGCGGTCATTGCTGGTGCGGGCGGCGTCGGAACAGCGGCCATATTCCGCACAACTTGGAGCTAACCAGATCTATCGCAAAGTCGTCATATATTGAATTTAAACTGTTTTTGATTTGTAAAGTCTTTGGGATTGCGTGTCTGGCAAGAGCATCCGATCTGCAGTAGCGTATTTATTCAACTCTGACACGATTAACGCTGCGGGCCATGTTAATTACCGCAATTGTGACTTGGGGATGAGGAGTATAACGTTCATAGTGCGTTAATCGAGTCGCTCTGGGCATGAACCGGCGCTGCTCCATCTATAATGAACCATATATTTCGGCGTGACCGGCTTTTCGTAAATTCTTCAGGATTGCGAGGACGGAACGCCGATCGGTTTTAGTTAATCAGGGTAAGGGAACCGCAGCCTCGGGCGTAGGTTCTTTTCGGGGCGGTCTAGAAGTTTGGATGCTAGCTGATGAATCATCCGACGGATAAATTCATACTTGGATGGCGCGAGTGGGTGTCGATGCCCCAGCTTGGCTTGCCTGCCATCAAGGCCAAAATCGATACCGGCGCACGGACTTCGGCGCTGCACGCCTTTACCATAGAAACCTTCGGATCAGAACAGCAGCCCAAAGTTCGCTTCGGCGTGCATCCTGTGGAGGGGCGCGACGATATTGAGGTGTATTGCACCGCGAAGGTCATGGATCGCCGGCAGGTCACCAGTTCGAATGGCCAATCCGAGATGCGCTATATCATCCATACGCCGATAAGAATAGGTGACCGGGAGTGGTCAATCGAAATGTCATTGTCCAACCGTGAGACGATGGCGCATCGGATGCTGTTGGGACGCACCGCTTTGGAGGCGCAGGAGGCGATCGTCGAGCCCTGGGCTGAATATAAACAGCGTCATCTGAATTACGATATCTATAAGGCGATGACGGGCCAGCCACCCGTTCAGCGCCCTTTGCGCATCGCCCTGCTGACCATGGAACCTGAGAACCACTCCAATCAGCGTTTCATTGCTGCGGCCGAAGCCCGCGACCATGTGATCGAGCCTATCAGAACCGCGCGTTGTTACATGAACATCAATTCACTGGCGAGCACGGTTCACTATGACGGCGCGGCTTTACCCTATTTCGATGCGGTGATCCCTCGCATCGGATCATCGATCACGGCTTATGGCACTGCGGTCGTAAGGCAATTCGAAATGACTGGCGCATTCTGCCTCAATTCGGCGACCGCGATCGGAAACTCCCGCGACAAGCTTCTCGCACACCAGCTCATGGCTATGAGCGGCCTACCAATGCCGACCACGGCCTTCGCCAGTTCTCCGCATGATACAGACGACCTTATTCAGATGGTTGGCGGCCCACCGCTGATCGTGAAACTTTTATACAGTTCGCAAGGCAAGGGCGTGGTCCTGGCTGAGAACAAGAAATCGGCCCAGTCGGTGATTGACGCTTTCCGAAATGCAGAAGCGAATTTCCTCGTACAGCAATTCATCGCCGATGCGGCTGGTCAGGATATTCGCTGCATCGTGCTGGACGGCAAGGTAATCGCGACCATGCGGCGGGAGGCGCCTTCCGACGATTTCCGGGCCAATCTGCATAAGGGCGGTTCAGCTCATGAAGTGAAAGTCACCTCCGAAGAGCGGAAAATGGCCGTAAAAGCGGCCCGGATCATGGGGCTCAAATTCGCTGGCGTCGATCTCCTGCGCTCGGAAAAGGGTCCGCTGCTTCTCGAAGTCAATTCTTCACCAGGGCTTGAAGGTATTGAAGGAAGTAGTAGTGCAAAGCAAATGGAATATTTCAAAGATA
>CAYVJO010000035.1:0-4008 GCA_964451735.1 uncultured Hyphomicrobiaceae bacterium
CGGAGTCATCCGGCTCGGGCCAAAGAACGTACTCGGTCATTTCGGCGAATTGCACCCGGCCATTCTGAAAGCCTTCGATCTGGATTCTCCGACCGCAGCTTTCGAGGTCTTTATCGAGGCGATACCCACGACGCGCCGGAAATCAAGCCAGAAGCCTCCGCTTGAGCTCATCGACCTTCAGCCGGTGCGCCGCGACTTCGCCTTCCTGCTCGATAAGGACGTGCTTGCGAGTGATGTGATCCGCGCGGCGAAAGGCGCGGACAAGGCGCTTATCGCGGATGTTTCGGTTTTTGATGTTTTCGAAGGCCCCAGCCTCGGCGCCGGCAGAAAGTCGATGGCAATTGAAGTCACGCTCCAGTCGCGTGAGAAAACCTTGACCGATCAACAGATCGAGGCTGTATCATCTCAGATCGTCGCGGCAGTAAAAAAAGCGACGGGTGGCGAGATCCGTGTTTAAGTCGCCAAGCTATAATTCCTAAGTAGATGATATCCTACCCATGCGGGACGGAACGAGGTGGGTGCCCGCGATCGCGGCAGTTCCTATGGCGTGCGTAAGATCGGTTAACATGATGAAAATGTCTGTTGTAAACCTGAAAGACGCAACGGAGCGCCTTAGCGAACACTGGTCGCCAAGTTCAAGGGCGAATTCGTCTGGCACAAGCATGATGGCGAAGACGAGCTTTTTCGTCGTCAAGGGCAGTCTCGTCATTCAGTATGAATACTGTACGGTTGCGCTGAAAGAGGGCGACTTTCATATCGTTCCGAAAGGCGTTAAGTACAATCCGCTCGCGGAAGAGGAATGCTGGATCGCGCTAATCGAACCAGTCTCGACAAAGCATACCGGCGATGTTGTCAGTAAGCAGATGAAAGCCATCGAGGGGCAGCTCGGCCCGGCGCATGCTTGATGCCTTCAGCCGAGCTCGGGAGTGTCATGAGCGCAAGCGGCAGAAGGCGTCTCGACATGCTAATGACCGAACGCGGGATGGCGCTGACCCGGTCGCGGGCGCGCGATCTCATCAAGCGCGGCCTGGTACGCGTCGGCGGTAAAACCGAGACGCGCGCGGGAGCCGAGTTCGCGCTGGACGCCGATATCCTCGTCGAGGAGGACTGGTCCGGCTATGTGTCGCGCAGCGCGCTTAAGCTGGCCGCCGCGCTCGACCGTTTCGGCTTCGAATGCAACGGCCGCGTAGCTCTCGACATCGGCGCATCGACAGGAGGCTTTACGCAAATTCTCCTGCGGCACGGCGCTCGTGTTGTCTATGCTGTCGATGTAGGGCACGGGCAGCTTCATGCTTGTCTCGCTGCTGATGCGCGTGTCGCCAATCTCGAAAATACCGACGCACGTGCGCTTAGTGCCGCTATCGTTCCAGAGCCAATCGAGGCGATTGTTGCCGATGTCAGTTTCATTTCACTAGCCAAGGCTCTGCCCAACCCGCTGATGCTTGCGACGCCGGGTTGCTGGCTCATCGCGCTGGTCAAGCCACAATTTGAAGCTGGGCCGGAGCGCGTCGGGAAAGGCGGGGTCGTCCGTGATACAGCCGTACGGGAGAGTGTGCTAGCGGATAGCCGTGCTTTCATCGATGCCCGGCGCGGATGGTCCGTGACTTGCCAAATGCAATCTCCCGTGACAGGGCAATCCGGCAATGTCGAATATCTGATCGGAGCGAGATATGAACCGTGAGCTGATCATAACACGTCTTGGAAATCAAGGCGACGGCGTCGCGGAAGGCAAAGATGGCCCGGTCTATGTTCCTTTCACTCTGCCAGGAGAGCGCGTTCTTGCCGATGTCGAGGGCGAACGCGGGACTATCGCCGAAATTCTCGATGCCGCGCCCGAACGCTGCGCTCCGATTTGCCGGCATTTCGGGGAATGCGGGGGCTGCGCGGCCCAGCATGTTGAGTGGCAGAACTATCTCGGCTGGAAGCGCGCCCGTATTGCAGAAGCGCTCAGTCTTGAAGGGATCGACTTCGAACCCGCTCCAGTCAAGGCGTTTGGCCCGCATACACGGCGGCGGGCGGTGTTTGCGGCGGTGAAAACGCAACATGGTGTGACGCTCGGTTTCCGCCGCGCGCACAGTCACGATCTGATCGGCATCGAGGAATGCCCTGTGCTGCTGCCGAGGCTTGAAGCGGCCATTTCCGCCTTGCGCGAATGCCTCGCAGCAATATTGCCCGCAGGGGAGGCGCGCGTCCACCTGACGACCTGCGACAATGGCATTGATATGTCCATCGATTGCGGGAAAGCGCGTCTGAGACGCATGGATGCGATGACCAGCGCGAGCGCGGGAAAAGCGGGTATCATTCGCATCACAGAGCGGACCGAGCTGGTCGCAGCCATAGCGACGCCCATCGTCACGATCGCGGGCGTTGCGGTCGAACTCCCACCGGGAGCATTTTTGCAGGCATCCAGCGAGGCTGCAGATACGATGGCGGATATCGCTGTGGCGGGAGTGGGCAAGGCGCGCAAAATCGCAGATCTTTATTCCGGGCTCGGCGCATTCACCTTCGCACTGGCCCGACGCGCCAGCGTCACGGCTGTTGAAATCGATAATGGGCTTATTTCAGCACTTCAGTCGGCGGCAAGACGTGCTCAGGGGCTTAAACCCATCAAAGCGATCGCGCGCAATCTCTCGCTCGAACCTCTGTCACCTATGGAGTTGAATGCTTTCGATGCCGTTCTTTTCGATCCACCCCGCGCCGGTGCGCTTGCTCAAGCCAAAGCAATCGCATTGTCAAAGGTTAGAACCGTCGTTGCCATATCGTGCAATCCTACGAGCTTCGCCAAGGACGCAAAAAGCCTCATCAATGGTGGATACGCACTGTTAAGTCTTACCCCCATCGACCAATTCGTCTTCTCCCCCCATATCGAGCTGATTGCCATTTTCACGCGCAATTCATGAAAAATCCCGCCTTCAGGGGGAGAAGGCGGGATACATAGTAAATGCTTAGAATTATTACGCTGTGACGGACAACTTCTGCGCTACGCTGTCAATCGTTCGGTCGGAGCCGTTCTTGGTGTTCTGAACTATCTTTATGGTGCGCGGCTTCATCGCTTCAGGGATCTCCCGCTTGAGATCGACATGGAGCAGCCCGTTTTCCAACGTTGCGCCGCTGACCTCGACATAATCGGCCAGTTTAAAACGCCGTTCGAAGTTTCGAGCTGCGATACCGCGATGCATATATTGGCGATCCTGATCCTCAAGCGATTTCTCGCCGCGAACCGACAACGTGCCCTCCTTAACTTCAATATTCAGGTCGTGATTGGAAAAGCCCGCGACCGCCATGGTGATCCGGTACTCATTTTCGCCCAGACGCTCGATATTGTAGGGCGGAAAGCCGTTTTCACCGTCATTCGTGGCGAGTTGCTCGATCAGATTGGCAAGATGCTCAAAACCTATCGTCTGACGGTAAAGTGGGGAAAAATCGAATCTTCTCATGACATATCCTCCTGTAGAAGCGACATGGACATACCCGCCATATGGCCGGGCATTGACTTAGAGTTTGCACCCATAACAGCGTGCAACAAAGATTTAGGCTCTGTTTTTTGAGGTTTCAAGATCCCCCGTTTCGATGGCGCAAACGATAGAACCCGATAAATTTGCATTCTTTTCCATGCGCTTGAAGGATGATTGCGTAGAGAGTAATGTCTCAGAATGATACTGTGGAAGGGATGATTTCGCCTATGGAGTTGGTCGGCATATCGCGTAATCCCGTGCCGAGCGGCGCGGTTCCGGGCAGCTTCGTGACGCGTGACGGCTTGACCATCCGTTATGCGCTTTGGCCGCGAACGGCGGATACGCGCCTCGGCACGGTTTGCCTTTTCGGTGGACGCGGCGAGTTCATCGAGAAATATTTCGAGACCATAGGCGACTTGCGCAGCCGTGGCTTCGCCGTTGCCATGATGGACTGGCGCGGCCAAGGCGGGTCCGAGCGGCTGTTGAAGAACCCACGAAGAGGGCATGTCGAGAATTTCGTCGATTACGACCGCGACCTGGGCCAGTTCATGAG
>CAYVJO010000035.1:4018-7814 GCA_964451735.1 uncultured Hyphomicrobiaceae bacterium
TGAGCGAGATCGTCCTGCCGGATTGTCCCGCGCCATTTTACGGTATGGCCCACTCGATGGGGGGGCACATTCTTTTGCGCTCGGCCTTGACCAAAGTCTGCTGGTTCGATCGCATCATCTTGTCAGCGCCAATGATCGACATACTGCCCGAAATGGCCGATGCCACAATCCTGCGTTTTCTTGTGGAAATACAAGTTCTTGTAGGGCTAGGGGACCTATTCGTACCCAAAGGCAAGCCTGAAGCTTGGGAAATGCAGCCCTTCGACGACAATAGGCTGACAAGCGATCCCTTGCGCTATGAACGCATCCGCGACGTCATTCGATCCGCGCCATGGCTTAGCGTCGGGTCTCCAACGCTTGGCTGGCTTCAGGCCGCCGCCCGGTCCATCAGGCAGATCAACGCTTTCGGCTTTGCCTCCTCGATCCGCGTTCCGCTGCTGATCGTGGCAGCCGGCAATGATACGGTCGTCTCTACCAGAGCAATCGAGACATTCGCGACACGTGTAAAAACTACCAAAATGCTCGTTATCGCGGGCGCTCGCCACGAAATCCTTCAGGAACGCGACGAAATTCGTGACCAGTTCTGGGCGGCGTTCGACGCTTATGTGCCCGGCTCTAACCGGACGCTGAGCGAAAGCCATATCGGCTTGTAGCGGTCATGCAGCGCGTTGGGAGGCGGTTTTATATATCTAGTGGTTCGATTCCAACATTTGTATCCCACACGCTCGACCTTCGTGTGCAAATGTTGGAATCAAAAAACCAACTAGCTAAGCATCTGTTTCTAGTGGAGCGAATTTGACATTTGAGTCCTGCTCGCCGCAGACGCATCATTTAAATGTCAAATTCGCTCCACTAGTGCCGCTACTTCGGATGCGCAGAATAAAAGCAAACGCCTAATTTTAAGTCTTTTTCATTCGTCTGTTGACGCACTCGATTTAATCAGCAGTGCGATTATTAGGATAAGTTTTCATCAAATGTGATGCCCCGGACACGAGATCCATAATGGATCTGCCGGATTGGGCTTTTGCGCTGGCGCTTATATGAAAGAGTGGGAATCATCTTACTCAGGTTGGTGGAAAGTGTCCACTTGCCCGATGATTTTCGCTCTTGATGAGCGCGCGCATAAGAGTTCGAGCGCCCATGCATTCGCAGTTAGGCAGGGGACCATGAAGGGGCACAAACGAAGATGAAAACATACCGTACGTTCATGAGCGCAATACAAGCCAGCTTGCTGGCCGGCGCTGCTGCGTTAACTCTCGCTACCGCGTCGCAGGCTGCCGACATTTACAGTGGCAAAGGCGGTTACAAGGATGGCCCTATCACCGAAGCACCCGCTGATTACACGATTTCGGTGAATGGCGGCCTGACGACTGACTACGTGTTCCGCGGATTTTCGCAGACTGACAACGACCCGGGCATCTTCGTAGGTGCTGATTTTACTTATCAATGGTTCTACGCCGGGATATGGGCGGCAAGTGTTGATAATGTTACTTCCGACGGCGAGCTAGAAGTTGATCTTTATGCTGGCATTAAAAAGTCTGTGGGCGGCCTCGATTTCGATGTCGGCGTGATTTACTACGCATATCCGAGTAATAGCGCAGATGTTGACCTTGAATATGTTGAGGTCAAGGCGGCCATTGGTGGAAAGATCGCCGATGTTGTCTCTTTAACAGGTACCGTATTTTACTCGCCTGATTTTTATGCCGAAACCGGAGAAGTATGGACACTGGAAGCCAAAGCTTCCGCGCCACTGCCGATTTTCGACCTCAGCTTGAGCGGTACTGTCGGTACCGTAATTGGCGATGACGATGAATTCGAGGATGTTTTCGGTGTCGATGAATATGTCTACTGGAATGTCGGTCTGTCGAAGACTTTCAAGGATCATTTTACCTTGGACGTTCGCTACTGGGACACGGATGTGGATACGTCCCTATCCGACGAGCGTGTAGTCGGCACGATAAGCTTCAGTTACTAATCCACGCATCAAACCCCCATTTGAGCAAGAAGCCAGCCTCTCAGGGCTGGTTTTTTGTTTCGAGCGCACGATAGACTTTACCGCCTGCACGCCGCATCCGCGCAAACGCCTGGCGAGGCCGAATAGGCAGGATCACGTATGTTCTTCTTTTGTACTAATTTGTCCTTGACGACTCGCCCGGATGTTTATAGAACATAAACAGAACAGAGACGCAGTGAGTTCCCCCGCTCAGTCGATGTTCAACCGCCTGTCACGGATCTCCCCCTCATCCGTTGACAGCTATATAAGAGCAGGCAGGGCATGTCCCCGCGAAGAGCTTATGCGCAGCTTGGGTAAGCGTTCTGTGCAAAGCTAAAAGGCCCGAAGTCATCGCTCCCCCGAATGACAGGGCGCTTCCCCCTCACCCCTGCCTGCTCTTTTTTACTGCCAAATCGCCTGGCCTGTTATGATGTACATCGCAATCCCCGCAGTTTGCGCTTCGCAAGTATGGAGCCGGCGTGACTGCGTGGAGGGCATAAAATTCTGATCGGTTCAGGAGCTTTATGGCGAACATACTTATTGTAGGCGCTGGGATTTCCGGCCTTTGGCAGGCCGTTATGCTCGGCCGGGCGGGACACGGCGTGCGGCTCCTCGAAAAGTCGGGCGAACCTTTCGCGGCCGCAGCTAGCCGGCTAGCCGGCGCGATGCTGGCGCCCTATTGCGAAAGCGAGTCGGCCGAGCCCCTAATTGTGGAACTCGGCCAGCAAAGTATTGCGCTATGGCAAAAAGTCTACCCAGAGTTGGACCGCAAAGGCAGCCTTGTCCTTGCGCCCACGCGGGATCTCGCCGAGATCGGCCGCTTCGCACGCATGACGTCGCAGTTCGAAAGCCTGGACGCAGGGGGGATTGCGGATTTGGAGCCAGCTCTTGCAGGGCGCTTCGGGAAAGGACTGTTTTATCCATCCGAAGCCCATCTGGAGCCTGCAAAGGCCATGCAAGCCCTATTGAGAGCTGCCGAGGCGGCAGGCGCTGACCTTGGCTTCGGTTCCTCCTGGGATGGGGTCATTCCCTCCAATGTTGACTATCTCATAGATTGCCGGGGTATCGCGGCGGCTGGCGATCTGCCGGATCTGCGCGGCGTGCGCGGCGAGATGATTATTATCGAAACCGGGGAAATCTCCCTGCAACGCCCGGTAAGGCTGCTTCATCCCAGAACGCCGCTCTATATCGTTCCATGGGCTGGAAGCCGTTTCATGATCGGCGCTACCGTCATCGAAAGCGGAGATCGTGGCCTGGCAACCGTTCGCTCAGCGCTCGATCTGCTAGCAATGGTCTATACGCTTCATCCCGCGTTCGGCGAAGCCCGTATCGTCGGCTTTGGCGCGGACGTCCGGCCGTCCTTTCCGGACAATTGCCCGAAGATCGTGCTGCGCGGCCGTCATATTCTGGTCAACGGCTTTTACCGTCACGGTTTTTTGCTCGCGCCCGTTCTCGCCGAACTGGTCGCGACTTATATAAATACCGGAGAGACAAGAGAGGACGTTTTCATTGCGGATCACGGTTAATGGAGAGCAGCAAGAAATCGGCGCTGAAACGCTTGCAGAGCTGTGCGCGACGCTTGGATATGCCGATATGAAAATCGCAACTGCTCTCAACGGCGAATTTGTACCAGCCTCGCGCCGCGGGGAGTTTGCGCTACGGAATAATGACCGCGTCGAAATTGTCGCCCCAAGGCAGGGGGGCTAGGTCATGGTTAAATTATACGGAGAGGATTTCACTTCGCGCCTGATCCTTGGCAGCGCGCTCTATCCATCGCCGGAGATCTTTGCGCGCTGCGTCGGG
>CAYVJO010000035.1:7824-12413 GCA_964451735.1 uncultured Hyphomicrobiaceae bacterium
GTGCGGAGATCGTCACTGTATCGCTGCGGCGCGAAGCCGCGCGTGACCGATCAGGACAGCAATTCTGGAGTTTGGTGCAGTCCTTCAATGTGCGGGTTCTGCCCAATACAGCCGGTTGCCGCACAGCGAGAGAGGCGATCACCACCGCATTGATGGCGCGCGAACTGTTCGACACCTCCTGGATCAAACTCGAAGTGATCGCCAATGACGACACGCTGCAACCGGACCTTTTCGGACTGGCGGAAGCTGCGGCAGAGCTTTCTCGTCAAGGCTTTCAGATATTTCCGTATACGACCGAAGATTTGAGCGCTGCGGAAAAGCTTCTGCTTGCCGGATGCGAGCTGCTCATGCCTTGGGCTTCGCCCATCGGTTCAGGCCAAGGGCTGAACAATCCCTCCGGCCTAGAAAGCTTGCGTGCCTATTTCCCGAACGTGCCCCTCATCATCGACGCCGGCATCGGCGCGCCCTCCCATGCCGCCGCCGCGATGGAAATGGGCTACGACGCGGTACTTTTGAACACTGCGGTCGCCAAGGCGGCCGATCCCGCGCGCATGGCCGAAGCATTCGCGCAGGCCGTTCGCGCCGGGCGTCTCGGTTTCGAGGCGGGATTGATGCCAAGCCGCAGAATGGCCGTACCCTCCACACCCGTCGCGGGAACGCCGTTTTTTGAGTTGGACCATGCTTAACCGCTTTTACCCCATCGTTCCTGATGCCGCCTGGATCGCCCGGATCGTTCCTCTGGGCGTAAAAACCGTTCAACTCCGTATGAAGGATGCCGCGGAAGATCATGTCGCGCATGAGATCGGGTCCGCCTTGGCCATATGCGAGATCCATGGCTGCCAGCTCATCGTCAACGATTACTGGCGGCAGGCCATCGACAAGGGTGCGGACTTCGTACATCTGGGGCAGGAGGATCTCGCTTCGGCAGATCTGGCGGCGATCCGCGCTGCAGGCATCAGAATCGGCGTTTCAACTCATACGCATGAAGAGTTGAAGATCGCGCTTGCTGCCGGCCCGGATTATGTCGCTCTCGGACCTGTCTATGAAACCACGTTGAAACAGATGAAATACCCGCCTCAAGGATTAGCTCGGATCGGGGAATGGAAGCGTCTTGCCGCTTGCCCACTCGTGGCGATTGGCGGCATCACGCTGGAGCGCGCTACGGCGGTTTTTGCGGCAGGCGCTGATAGCATAGCGGTCGTGACCGACATTGTCGGCCATCCGGCCCCTGAGGAACGCATCCGGCAATGGCTTGCTTCATCTAAAGTTTGAGCGTGCGCCCAATGACTATCGATAGCCATGAAGCGGGATTAGCGGTATTCTTTCATAGCAAATTACAACACCTTAGAGTGTCGCAGTTAAAAACATGGCGTTTCGTTTCCTCCCGGGACAGAACATCCGGGACAATGTAAAGCAGGTCGCCACGGAGCAAATTGATCGGGCGCTTGCCAGGCTCTCCGGTAAGGGCAAGAACGGCAATGCTGTTCACGAAACACGCAAAGCCCTCAAACGGCTGCGGTCGCTTCTGCACCTGATAAAACCTGCCATGCGGAAAAGCGACTTTCAGCGGGATGAGTCGAGACTGAAATTGATCGCCCGTTCCCTGTCAGGAGTTCGCGACATCCAGGCCATGATAGAGACGCTTGCAAAGCTCGAAGTCTATGATGAAGTCTTTGGAAAAGGCGGCTTCGCGCAGGACATACGTTCTGATCTCGAAGCGAGACGCAATCAGGCCGAAAAAGCGTTGAACGGCGCCCAAGCGGTCAAGGCGCGCAAATTGCTGAAAGAAGCGCGCAAGGATTTCGAGGAAATCGTCATTGAGCATGATGATTTCAAAGACTTGGCGATAACCATCGAGCGCGACTACCGCAAAGCCAAGCTCGCCTTTCAGCATGCCTATGAATGCAGGGAAGACGAAGCGTTTCACGATTGGCGCAAATATGTCCAGCGTCATTGGCGGCAAGTCCTGCTCGTCGTGCCGTGCTGGCCGCGAGCCCTGCGGCCTCACACGGCGCTGGCTCGGGAGCTGTCCGAGGTCCTGGGCGAGGATCACGATATATATATGCTCGCCAAATTTCTGGAGACGCAGGAGACCAGCTTGGGTGGCCGGCGCGACCGGGATGATTTTTTTGCCTTATGCGCCAAGCGGCAGAACGAATTGCGTGACCTTGCGCACGATATGGGCCTGCGCCTGTTCTCCGAAAAACCATCTTCGCTGGCTGCCAGGCTGATCGCATATTGGGACACCGCGTCCCGGCTCGAAGCGCCCGAACCTACCGAGCAAAAAGATGGGGCTGGCAATGTGGTTCGCCTGAAAAGCAGACGCGCTTGAAACATCAACTCACTCTTTTCGTGTCTCTCCACCCATGATGATTGCATGGGCCAGCCAAACGCTCGCTGCATGCATGCGATCTAAAACCGAACGTTGCGTTAAACTTGGCGGGCTTTTCGGAAGGTTTATCCGTCCGATTTCGTGAGGTGCTTTTGGAGGAAGCGGTTTACATGCGTCAGCGCGCCATAGGCGTAGATATTCGAATGTCCCGCGCCATCGAGAGGCACAAATGTCTTGGGTTCAGTAGCCGCGTTGAAAAGCGCCTCTCCCAGTTCGATGGGGATCGTGTGATCATTGGAGCCGTGGAGAATGAGAAGCGGCGCGTTGACGCTGGCGATATGGCGTTTCGAGTCGAAGCGATCCGTCATAAAGGTTTCAACGGGCATGAAAGGGTAAAGCGTCTTGCCGATTGCAGGAAGTGATGTGTAAGGCGCATCCAGAATTAGCGCGGCCACCGGGTGCGCTGCCGCAAGTTGAACTGCGACCCCCGTCCCGAGCGACTCGCCATAGGCGACGATGCCCGATGATGAAAGCCCAAGATCGCGGAGATATCGATATGCGAGAGCCGCATCGCCGATAATCGCTGCCTCGCTCGGCTTGCCCGTGCTGCCGGAATAACCGCGATAGGAGAGCATGAAAACGCCGTAACCGGCCTGGGCAAAACGCGCTACGCGGTCCGCCCTGCTGGCAAGCCCGCCAACATTACCATGGAAGTATAACAGAGTCGGTTGGCCCGGCCCCGCCTCTGCGTGCCAGGCGATCAGTCTTTCGCCGTCTGGCGTTGTCAGGATCACTTCGCGAACGCCGGACAGACCGGCTTTCGAGGGCGTGTGATGGACCGGATCGGGATAATAAATCAGATTTCGTTGAAAAACGTACAGTGCGGCCGCCGCAGCGATATACAAGAACGCTGCGATTCCTACGATGATCAGTACGCTATGCATAAGTCCTGGCCGATTCATGGTCGGCGATTTTCGGTTTCGATAGTCATGGCGTCATCGCCGATAAGCTCTCGCAGTAAACCAGGTTTGAAAGACAGCGGCGAGCGCGGAGATTATGGAGGAAAGTATGGATATCGTCAGAGCAAGGTCCTGGCGTTCGGACGGTGTCTCGGTGCGCTCTTCGCTCCGAAATGAGCGCGCTTGCGGCGAAGAGGCATCTGCCCCTGGAGACGGAGAACGCGTTTCGTTCGCGCCTCGATAAACAAAACCTTCGGGCATATAGGTCCGCCAATAATAAGCGCCGCCGGTAAAAAGCAGCGATATTACGAAAAGAGATATGAAAAAACGGCGCATGATCGGTCCTCCCTAATCTTCGCCGGAGCTGTCCCGCTCACGTGGATTTAACGATTTCCTCGGTCATTTTCTTGGCGTCGCCGAAGAGCATCATCGTGTTATCGCGATAGAACAACGAATTGTCTATACCGGCATAACCAGAAGATAACGACCGTTTGATGAACATCACCGTCCCGGCCTTCCAGACTTCGAGCACTGGCATACCGAAGATCGGTGAAGCGGGGTCTTCCTTGGCGGATGGGTTCGTCACGTCGTTCGCACCGATGACGAAAGCTACATCGGCCTGGCTGAAGGCGTTATTGATGTCCTCCAACTCGAACACTTCATCGTAAGGCACGTTGGCCTCAGCTAGCAGCACATTCATGTGGCCCGGCATCCGTCCGGCGACAGGATGGATCGCGTATGACACCTCCACGCCTTCTGCCTTTAGCTTGTCCGCCATATCCCGCAAAGCGTGCTGAGCCTGCGCGACGGCCATGCCATACCCCGGCACGATGATGACCTTCGAGGAATTTTTCAAGATAAAGGCCGCGTCGTCCGCCGAACCCTGCTTGACCGGCCTTTGCTCGCCGCCAGCCGCCGCCGCTACCGTTTCACCCCCGAAACCGCCGAGAATAACGGATATGAAAGAGCGGTTCATGCCCTTGCACATGATGTAGGAGAGGATCGCGCCGGATGAACCTACCAGCGCACCGGTAATAATCAGTGCGCTATTACCGAGCGTGAAGCCGATTCCCGCCGCCGCCCAGCCCGAATAGGAGTTCAGCATGGATACCACCACCGGCATGTCGGCGCCGCCGATCGGAATGATGATCAGCACACCGAGCGCCAGCGCCGCCGCCGTGATCAGCCAGAAAAGAACCGGATCCGCGCTTACGCAAAAAAACGCGATCAGAAGGATCAGCGATCCGGCGAGACCCAGATTGATGAGGTGCCGCGCAGGCAGGATGATAGGCGCGCCG
>CAYVJO010000036.1:0-12393 GCA_964451735.1 uncultured Hyphomicrobiaceae bacterium
GACGGATGGTCAACTCGGCCTCATGCCACGGCAATTCCTGCGGCGCCTGCGCTTCTTCGAGCCACGGCTCGCAAGGCTGCCAGCCATAATGCCTTATGAGATTTGCGGTCGAGGCTAGTACGTCCGCTGTGCTGGTTCGCAGGTTGACGTGGCCATCGCCATCATAATCGACGCCGAATTCCAGATAATGCGTCGGCAGAAACTGAGTTTGCCCGAGTTCGCCGGCCCAGGCGCCAATCAGTTGATCGCGGCTGAGATCGCCCCGCTCGATGATCTTGAGGGCCGCGACGAGCTGTTCGCGGAACATGTCTGGACGGCGGCAATCATAGGCCAAGGTCGCCAGCGCTCCGATAATCGGGCTATCGCCGGTGTTCACGCCGAAATCGGTCTCAAGTCCCCAGAAAGCCGTGATTACGGAACCAGGTACGGCATATTCCTTTTCGATGCGTTTGAAGAGGGCCTGGTTTGCTGCAAGATTAGTGACGCCCTGTTTCAAGCGGTAGGCGGAGACCATTCGCCCGGAGAATGTCAAGAAATCCTGAGCGAAAACACCCCTCGCGCGGTCACGCCGAATGATCGCAGGGTCATAGCCAACGTCGCCGAGGACAGTTTCGGCCGTACTTACGGAAACGCCGGCTGCAACTGCGTCGCGCTTCATCTGCGTCAGCCAGCTTTCGAAGCTTTGCGTATGGTCACAACGTTGCGCGAGAGTCTGGCTGGTGGACCAGAATGATGCAATGAGCACAATCGATGGGGCCAGGAAAAGGCGGCGGAAGCCTGTCTGCATGATCGGATGTGGTCCTTTGATTATTTTAATGTCTGGCGTGCCTACTCCGCTCTTAAACCGCGCGTGGCGCCGATCGGGGCATCGGGAGACTCGCGGCCGCGCCTGTAACGTTCCCACCAGCTTAGCTCTTCCTTATAATTCTCGACCGTGCCTGTATAAGGTCCCTTGAGCGCTTTCGTTTCGCCTTTGCTTAAATCGAGCACGCGCAGCGTGGCCCCATCCGGTATCGTGATCTTTGCATCATCCGCAATGGTCGCGCCCGTGGGCAAGTCGGGAACGTCAGACTCCAGAACCTGCGTTTCCGCATAAGATGGCAGCACCAGTAGCGGCGTGCTCAGGCCGATGCACAACAACACGGCGAAGCCCGCTTCGACTATGTATTTCATGGTCATCTCTCGAATTACCCTGCCTCATGCGCCCCCTTCAGTAGCCTTGGAGCGTAATGTCCCGCAGTGACACCAAATGTCCAGGCAAAGAACAGTGTCGTCGATGGCGCGATGATATTGAAAAAATGAAACAGAACGATCCCTAACAGTACAAGCACGCCGATGCCAGTTACATATAAAAGTAAATCGTAACGTCTTATTTGCCATTGCTGACTGAAGAGAAAGCCGAGAAAGCATACAAGGCCGAGAACAACGAGTTCATAGTCATCTGGAAAGGTCCGGATCGAGCGGCCATCGAGAAGCTGCGCGACGATCTGCGCCTGCACCAATACGCCGGTCATCTTGGCGCCATCCAGGACGGATAAAGGCGTGAGATGCTTGTCCCGATCCACGAAATCGCCGCCTACCAGCACGATACGGTCTTTCAGCAATGCCCGCCAGCTTGGCGGCAAAACCGCGTCGGGACCGCTTCCAGGGTCATGTCGCGGCACGCGCAGAAGTGGGAACAGATCAGCGCCTTCAGGAGGCAACTGCCATGCGATGTAAGCGCTGTCCGGTTCCGCGATCCGGGCGCCAGACTTTTCGGCTACAAGTTGCGCGAAACTCTTCCGGTGCGGCGCAGCTGGAGAGCGCTCCCCCATAAATCGCACGACCTGATCTCCGATTTTGAGTTTTTCGAGTTCGCGCGCGAAGAAAACATGGCCCGCCTCTCGGCCTGTTCTGGCGATAAATTCTTCTTGATACTTCAGGTTCTCCTGGCGGAAACCTCGCACGCGCGCATCGATCGCTCCGAAAACCAGCGGGGACTTGACGCCGCGAATGGCCTCGATCAACGCTTCGGTCTTAGCTGTTTCGCTCTTGCGGTCATAGATGAAATCGAGACCAATCACGCGAGGCCCGGCCGCGTCGATTGCGGTCAGCAAAGTCGCGGCAAGTCCCCGGTCAACCGGCGAAAGATAGTCGTAATCCGCCAAGCTTTCTTCGTCGATCATGATAATGGCGACATCCTTGCGGGAAGTTTCGGCCGCGTTCGAGAAAAACAAGGTACGCCAATCATATGTCCATTCGTCAGGACCTTCGGGGAGATAATTCGCTCGGGAAACAGTCAGCAATCCGAACGCGACAACACCGGCCAATATCGCGCCGAGAAAAAGCAAAAGTTTGGTTTTGCGCCGCTTGGCGCTTTCCATATGAGCCGCTTGTATCATGGCCGGCTTGTGTCCGAACTTGAAATCCTAAGGGAAATTCTTGAGGCTTTTTAACTGAAAAGCGGCGACAGCGTTCCGGTGATTTAAGAACTTGCCGACTGACTTAGCGGGACATCACCCTGAAGCAAAAAAAACTGACCCACAACCCATTGGCGCGATTTGTTGATGAACGAGCGAGGCAAGACTACAGTTTTGGTTTGCGTACGGGCAGGGGCATGGCTTCATCTCCAGCGTTGGAGAGGGTGGGCGCAGCCGCGGATACGGTCACCGCGACACCAGGAACGACAGCGGTGCTCGATACGGTTTTTTCATCGGAAGCTTGCCCCTGAACTGCGGCCAGCTTTTGTTGAGACTCTATCAAGGCTTTCGCTGCAGCCTCCTGCTTGGCACGGATCTCCTTTTCGATGGTCCGCCATTCGGCAACATATTTCTTGTGTTCTTCGTAGGTTTCCGAAAAGGCGTGACCTCCAGTCCCATCGGCGACGAAAAACAGATCGCTCGTCTTGGCCGGGCGCAAGACGGATTCCAATGCCGCCCGCCCGGGATTGGCGATTGCCGTTGGGGGCAGCCCCCTCATCGTATAGGTGTTATAGGGCGTCATTTGCTCAATTTCCGACTTGAGGATCGGTCTTCCCAGCGTGCCCTTTCCTCCTGATAATCCGTAAATTATCGTCGGGTCGGATTGCAGCCTCATATTTTTGTTCAGGCGATTGATGAAAACGGAAGCGACGCGGGGCCTTTCGTCGGCACGCCCTGTTTCCTTCTCCACGATGGAAGCCAGTATGACAGCTTCTTCCATTGTTTTGACAGGAAGACCAGTGGCGCGCTTTTCCCAAATTTTCTCCAAGTATTTTTTCTGTTCATTTTGCATCCGGGCGATCAGCTCGTTCCGGTCCG
This sequence comes from uncultured Hyphomicrobiaceae bacterium, assembly GCA_964451735.1. Taxonomy (GTDB): domain Bacteria; phylum Pseudomonadota; class Alphaproteobacteria; order Rhizobiales; family Rhodomicrobiaceae; genus JAHQVI01. The sequence goes on from CAYVJO010000036.1 coordinate 3,279, forward strand.
TTCCACGCGAAAACCGGTAGGTGTCCGGCATGATCGTGCCCTCGCGCGGGATGAGATCGACTCGGCCGGTCAGATCGGGGTGCGATTTGAGTCTTTCGACGACCTGAAAGCTTGTGAGGCCCTCCGGGATGGTTACGCTTTGAAGAATCGCCTTACCTTCGACGAGCGTGTCGAGCACCACTCTCATGCTGGCGTTCTTGGAGATGGCGTATTCTCCCGCTTTCAGCTTGGCTTGCGCGCGGAAATACAAGACAACCGCGGCAACGAAGATACGCTGATCGGAAATAACGCCTTCCCTTTCCAGCCGCCCGGCAATCTCACGGACGCCTTCGCCCTTCGGAATGACGATCACAGTCGAGTAATCGAGAGGCCCCGGCTGGTCGAATTGCGTGCGCACATAGTAAAAAAGCAACGCCAGACCGATAACCCCGACGAAAAGCAGCGTTATAATATTATTGAGAATGCGGATAATGGGGCGCTGATGCCAACCGGAATTCCCTGATGGCGGTTTTGGCGCATAATTTGGCTCAAGCGCTTCCGATGGGCTCCTCGGCAGCGCGCCGTAATCACGATGCGCCGCGAAATGAGCCCCGCTTTGATAACCGTGATCTTGACCCCAGTTACGGCTGTCGCCAGGCATAATGGTTCTGCTCTCCAACCCCCACGTCCAAGGTCAGAATGACCCGTCAATTATGGCGAAAGCTAGGTTGCCCGCATGCTCGCCACTCATGCGTAAGTACCAGCGCTTTTAGTCCGTTACGCGTCTAAAAATAACTGAAGCATTGGTCCCGCCAAAACCGAAGGAATTACTGAGAACTATGTTAATATCTTTAGGCTTCGCTTGATGTGGGACGAGATCAATCGCAGTTTCTATGGATGGATTGTTTAAGTTCAGCGTAGGTGGCGCAATATTGTCGCGGATGCTCAACACTGAGAAAATGGCCTCGACGGCTCCTGCCGCGCCAAGCAAGTGACCAGTGGCAGATTTCGTGGATGACATGGTGAGCTTCCCCGAGGCGTTGCCGAAGATGCGTTCGACCGCTGCAAGTTCGATTTCGTCACCCATCGGCGTCGAAGTGCCGTGAGCGTTGACATAGTCGATCTCGGCGGGCGCGATGCCAGCGCGCTTTATCGCCATTGTCATACATCGATAAGCGCCATTTCCGTCTTCCGCAGGCGCGGTGATGTGAAAAGCATCACCTGAGAGACCATAGCCGATTACCTCGCCGTAAATTTTTGCGCCGCGCGTCTTTGCGTGGTCAAAAGCTTCGAGTACGACAACACCAGCGCCTTCGCCCATGACGAAACCGTCGCGGTCCCTGTCGTAGGGACGGGAGGCTTCGGTGGGCGCGTCATTGAAATGGGTCGAGAGCGCCCTGCAGGCGGCAAAGCCGGCAATTGCGAGACGGCAAACGGGGGACTCCGTTCCACCGGCGACCATGACGTCGGCATCCCCAAGCGCGATGAGCCGCGCAGCGTCGCCAACGGCGTGAGCGCCGGTCGAGCAGGCAGTTACAACGGAATGATTCGGCCCTTTGAGACCATGTTTTATGGACACGTAGCCTGAGGCCAGATTGATCAAGCGGCCCGGTATGAAGAACGGACTAACGCGTTTGGGGCCTTTCTCGGCCATCAAAAGCGCTGTTTTCTCAATCCCTTGCAAGCCTCCGATCCCGGAACCAATCAGAACCCCAGTTGCCGCCTGATCGTCCTCGGTCTCAGGGTGCCAGCCTGAGTCTTCCAAGGCCTGATCTGCTGCCGCCATTGCGAAGACAATGAAATCATCGACCTTACGTTGCTCTTTAGGTTCCATCCAATCGTCGGGATTGTATCCACCCTCCGCGTAGGTCCCTCGGGGAACCGTGCAGGCAACCTGGCAGCTCAAATCGGAAACGTCGAATTCGGTGAGTTTGCGGGCGCCGCTTTTTCCCGCAAGCACAGCTTTCCAACTTGCTTCGACACCACATGCGAGCGGGGAAACCATTCCGAGGCCTGTAATCACGACACGTCGCATAATGTCTCCGTTATGATGGCGCGCAATATCCTTTTTTGACCGCGACTGTGGTCCGCATCAAAGCCTGAGTTGGCGACGGAGGCAGCGAAAAGCTGTTCGCCTGCGTATCGTCTCCGGACAGGTTCATGTCAGTCACGGCCCTTAATCATTTGTAAGGTCCTTGGTTGAGGCATCGAGGTAACATAAGGCCATCAGCCCTATATGGAACCATCGATGCGCGATGAACTACCGCTGAGCAGGCTAACGGGTCGTTCGGACTATCCCGCAACCTGAAGACAAACCGATCCCGATATCGCCTCGGCTCGATGGATGTCCTCCCAGCCTATGCGCTCGCGTGTTGTTCCAGGAAACGAACTGCATCGCCCACGGTCTGAATGGTTTCTGCTGCGTCGTCCGGGATCTCGCAGCCGAATTCTTCTTCAAAAGCCATTACGAGCTCGACCGTATCGAGGCTGTCGGCACCCAAATCGTCAATGAAGCTGGCATTTTCCGAAACCTTTTCGGCTTCCACACCTAAATGTTCGATGACGATTTTCTTTACACGTTCGGAGATGTTTTCGCTCATACTATTGCCTCACCATTGCTCTCAAAAAGGTCCTACTCAGAGTGTTACAGTCAAATATTCATTCTTTTTGCCAATAACCGTGATATATACGGCTGCTCCAGAACGCAAGACCTTGAAACAACGCTTTCCACCTTTATGGATCACGTTGTCATGCTGGTGCGAAGTCTTTGCTTCGTAACATAGTTTGCCGTAGCTGGCTATCGTTGGAATGTTGGCTCCATGACAGTTCAGGTCATGGCCATTCCCCCGTTCACGTGAAGCGTTTCACCCGTTATATAGCGGGCTTCGGCGCTGGCGAGATAAACGACAGCCGCTGCGATATCCTCAGGCTTGCCGAAAACGCCAGCGGGGATCGCCGCAGCGATGGCCTCGACTTGCTTCTCGTTCAAAGCGGAAGTCATAGGCGTTTCGATGAAGCCGGGCGCGATGCAGTTGGCCGTTACATTGCGCGAGGCAACCTCGCGCGCAAGGGATTTCGTCATGCCGACCATGCCGGCTTTTGAAGCGGCGTAATTGCCTTGACCGGGATTTCCTATAACGCCACTGATCGAGGCAATGTTGATGATTCGCCCATAACGGCGGCGTAACATGTTTCTCACAGCGGACCGGCACAGAATGAATGTCGCGGTCAGGTTGACAGCGATAACCTCGTCCCATTCCTCATTGCTCATGCGCATAAAGAGATTATCGCGCGTTATTCCCGCATTGTTAACGACGATGTCGAGCGTGCCCAAAGCAGCCTCGGCTTGGGTGGAGAGGGTGGAGACGGCGTCACGATCCTTCAAATCGCAAGGAAAATGAGTGAGACCACCAATATCGTCGGCGATCGCTTGCAGCCTATCGGCGCGCGTCCCCGAGATGGCAACTTTCGCGCCCTGGTTTTTGAGAGCCCTGGCGATTTCCGCGCCAATGCCTCCGGTCGCACCTGTTACAAGCGCTCCTTTTCCCGTCAGGTCAAACATGGCTGATGATTTCCATGATCCATTGCTCGTTATGCAGCATTGCCAGGAGCAGGGGGCCCGATGGCTTCAATTTCTTCCGGCGTTCCTATGGCGATGCCGGACAAACGTTCGTCGATACGGCGAACCATCCCGGTCAGTACCTTGCCCGAACCTATTTCATAGATGCGTTCGACACCGCTCGCCGCCATAAACGCTACGCTTTCCCGCCAGCGGACAGTTCCTGTTACCTGTTCGATGAGCAGGTGTTTGATCGCTTCCGGATCGCTCACCGGTCTGGCAGTCACATTCGCGACGAGCGGAGTCGCTGGGGCGCGCAGCGAAACCCGCTCTAGCGCGCTAGCCATGCGCTCAGCCGCGGGGCGCATGAGCGCGCAATGAAACGGGGCGCTGACAGTCAGGGCGATCGCGCGCCGCACACCATAATCCTTCCCGATCGCCATCGCACGGTCAACGGCCTCTTTCGCCCCGCTGATCACAACCTGTCCTGGAGCATTATCATTTGCGACCTGACAAACGAGGCCTGTTGCTTCATTGGCTTCGGCGGCTATTTTTTCGGCTACATCCAAATCCACGCCCAGAAGCGCCGCCATCGCGCCTTCTCCAACTGGAACGGCTTCCTGCATCGCCGCGCCGCGTATCCGAAGTAAACGGGCTGCATCCGCAAGGCTCAATGCCCCAGCCGCGGCGAGCGCTGAATACTCCCCGAGCGAGTGTCCGGCCACGTAACTCGCTTTGGCAACGCCCCAGCCCTTTTCGCGTTCCAAAACGCGCATTGCGGCCAGTGATACCGCCATCAACGCGGGCTGCGCGTTTTCTGTCAGCGTCAGGCGTTCCGCCGGACCGTCCCATAGAATGCGGCTGAGCGCCTGTCCGAGCGCATCGTCAACCTCGGCGAATACATCGCGAGCGGATTTATAGGCTTCGGCTAAACCCTTGCCCATGCCGACAAACTGACTGCCCTGACCGGGGAATGTGAGTGCGATATTCATTCTCGGATGCGAGACAAACTCTGTGCAAAAAGGATCCTCCATGCCGGCTAAAGCGGCATTGCGCGCCAAAGACAACTATTGCGAAGACAATGTCAAGCGTTCGTTCATATTTGATCCGGCATCTTATCGGGTTTTTAGCTCATTCCGCCTTAGAGCACCAAGCTTTCCCTTGCCAACTCTTGAAATTCGCTTATAAAACGCTCACCGCTTCGGCTGGAGGCTGAACGGGAGCCGCTATCTTTGATTATGGCGGAAGAAGCCGTGTGACAGCGGCTGATTATCTCCCCGTGTTTCCGCTCTTTCGAGTCTTCCTCATGGGCCTTTCCTTATCTATAAGGCTCTAAAGGGGCTTCGCGCCGTAGCAATTTGTAGATTGATATGGAAAGGCGCATCATGCCGCTTTACGAACACGTATTTCTTGCGCGTCAGGATATTACTGCGCAGCAAATGACCGCTTTGCAGAAAACTTTCCAGACTATTATAGAGGAAAGTGGAGGCAAGGTTGGTAAGGTCGAGCATTGGGGTGTAAAAAATCTCAACTTTCGCATCAAGAAAAATCGGAAAGCGCATTTTGCGCTCATGAATATCGAAGCGCCTCCTGCAGCCGTAGCGGAAATGGAGCGTCAGATGAGCATTTCTTCCGACGTCATTCGCTTTATGACGGTCCGGGTGGAGGAACTCGACGAAAAACCCTCCGCCATGATGAAACGGTCCGATGATCGCGGGGATCGCGGCGACCGGGGGGAGCGTGGAGACCGCTTCGATAGGGGAGATCGCGGGGATCGCGGCGACCGCAGAGGACCAAGGCGAGACCGCCCCGGACGGTTCGACGGACCTGGTGAAGGAGACGAATGATGAGCGCGCCAACACCCCGTAAGACCTTTCAGCGCCGTCGCAAGACCTGCCCTTTCACTGGTGATGGCGCACCCAAGATCGACTATAAAGACGTAAAGCTGCTTCAACGGTTCACCTCCGAGCGGGGCAAGATCGTTCCGAGCCGCATAACGGCTGTTTCGGCGAAAAAGCAGCGCGAATTGGCAAAAGCAATCAAGCGTTCGCGTTTCCTGGGCCTTTTGCCATACGTCGTGAAATAAGCAGTTGTGCAGGCAATAGCCTGCGCGCCGTAGAACTGATCGCCTGCTTTGGGGACATTATCGACCCCAAAGCATGGAACAGGTTGAGGCCGTCTCGCGGATAGCCTCTAACCGCATTGAGCGGGACAGCAACATGACGGCATCGCCACATCTGATCGGCTTGGGCGCGGGAGTTGTCGCCGCCGTTCTCTTTGCATCTCTGGCGAAAAATTCAGCTCTGGCGCTGATGCTCTTTTATCTGACGCCGTTGCCGCTCTTCCTCGCCGGCATCGGTTGGGGTGCCCGGTCCGCTCTTGTCGCCCTCGTGACCGCCGCAGTTCTGCTCGCCGGAGTTCTCAATCTGCAGGCCGCTATCGGTTTCGCTCTCTTCCTCGGAACGCCAGGCTTGATCCTATCCTATCTGATGCATTTGCGCCGCGAATCCCCTCTCGGCTACGCCGCCTCCGCGGACAGAACGCCCCCTGCCGCACACATCGAATGGTATCCGTTCGGACGCATCATCTCCTGGGCAGCGTTGATGGCGGGCGGCCTCGTTTCGTTCGCACTGTTTCTTCTTGGCGGTGGAGATAGCGAAACCTACCGCCAGAGCGTCCGTGTTGTCTTCAACGAGGATGCCTTGCAGCAGCTCCAGTCTATCCTCGGTCCCGAATTCGGTGCGGCGGAGCTCGAACTCTTTGTCGAGCGGTTCGCGCGCTACATTCTGCCGGCATTCGCCGCCATATTCTGGTTGCTGGTAACGATCGGGAATCTCTGGCTCGCAACGAAAATCGCATCGATATCCGGCCAGCTCGTGCGTCCCTTGCCGGAATTCAGGATAATTGAATATCCGCCCTTCATGGTTGCCGGATTTGCTGCCGCGCTTGCCGTAAGCTTCGCCTCCGGAATGATCGGATTGGCGGGCACGTCTTTTCTGGGCGCTTTTGCCTGCGCTTTTTTGCTGCTGGGGCTTGCTGTCATGCATTCCCTGCTCGCCGCTTCGCAGTTCAAGACGGTGGCTCTCGTCCTTCTTTATCTGGGGCTCTTTCTCACACCATGGGTAGGGCCGCCTGTAACCGTTCTCGGTCTTTTGGAGCCTTTCATGCAGTTACGTCAGCGTATTTCAAACAAAGCAAAACCGCCCGCAACGCGATCCGGGCCAGATTTCTAAGGAGCCAGTCATGCAGGTCATTCTTCTGGAGCGTATCGGACGCCTAGGCCAGATGGGCGATGTCGTCAAAGTTCGGGATGGTTATGCCCGTAACTTCCTCTTGCCGAAAGGCAAGGCCATGCGCGCGACAAAATTAAATCTCTCTCATTTCGAGAATCAGCGCACCCAGCTCGAAGCCCAAAACCTAGAGCTGAAGAAAGAAGCCGAAGCCGTGGCGGAGAAACTCGCCGGTAAAAGCTTTATTGCGCTTCGCCAAGCCAGCGAGTCCGGTCAGCTCTACGGTTCAGTCTCGACGCGCGACATCGCCGAGACTGTCACGGAAGGTGGTTTTACAGTATCGCGGACGCAAATTCTGCTCGATCGTCCGATCAAAGCGTTGGGAGAGCATTCGGTTCGCATTAGTCTGCATCCGGAGGTCAACGTGTCGGTTACGGTCAATGTCGCCCGTACTTTGGAGGAAGCCGAACGTCAAGCAAGAGGCGAGAATATCGCTACTATGCGGGACGAAGATATCGAGATTGAACAGGCTCTGGCCGCCGCGCGCGAAGTCTTCGATCCGAATGCGGAACAAACGGGCGACGATAAGGCGTAATAGGCCAGCCCGTCCCTTACGAGACATCGACGGAATTCGGCATTGCATTCAAGCGGATAAGACCAACTTATCGTGAAGCGCAGCTTACGACGCATCGCCGGACGCAAATCTGAAACTGCGTCCGGCACTCGCCGCCATTCTCGCAAGCGTTCAACTCAGAACGGCATTGAGCCACGCACTCTTCCGTGCATAAGCGCTGTGTCTCGCGCGTCTGACGCGCACTCACGTCAGACCGCTCCTTGATATCGGCTGCGGTAACGGAAGCGGTCGAGCCGGCATAAGTGGCGAGGAAACAAAACCCGGCAAAAAAGGCGCGAAACGCAAGCCCTCTAATTTGCCCGTTCGGCATCAGCACATCCCTTTTACGCCGCGCCTGCATCTTGCTGCCCGCTTCGCGCTTGTTCGTAGCGTTCTGACGCCTCAAGCCATAAAAGCTCTATTTCGATCAAATTTTTGGCGAGCGCTCCGCGTTCTTTCATGAGCTGCAAAGCCCGTTCCTGATCATCATCATAAATGCCGTCTTGGGCCAAGGCGTGATCGAGCTGTGCGATTTTTCGCGTTATGTGGTCAATTTCCCTCTCATAAACGGTGATGCGCTTCTTTAAGGGCGCGAGCTCTGCGCGGATATTCGCCGCAGCCCGCCGTTCGTCTTGTCGGGCACGGCCAGCGGCTTGCATCTTTTCCGGGCTGGCGCCGCCATTTCTCCGGTCGCGCGAACGAGCCAGAAGCTCGGCGTTGTAGCTATCAAGATCTCCATCATATGCGATCACCGTACCGTCGCGAACGAGCCAAAGTCGATCCGCCGTCGCTTCGATAAGGTGCCGATCGTGGCTGATCAGAATAACAGCGCCTTCATAAGCGTTGAGCCCATGGATAAGGGCTTCACGGCTATCGACGTCGAGATGGTTGGTCGGTTCGTCGAGGATGAGCAGATGCGGCGCTTTGAAGGCCGCCAGAGCAAAGAGCAGCCTGGCCTTCTCCCCACCCGAAAGCTTGCTCGCAGGCGTATCTGCCTTGTCGGCGCCGAAACCGGCGGCAGCGGTGCGGGCTCGCTTTTGCGCCTCGGTCCCATCCGGCATCTGCTTAGCAATATGCTCGTAGGGAGACGCGTCGGAGGCGAGTTCGTCGAGCTGATGCTGTGCAAAGTAACCGACTGTCAGTTTTTTTGACGCGCGCCGATGCCCTTCCAACGGTTCAAGACGGCCACATAAGAGTTTGGCAAGCGTCGATTTGCCGTTTCCGTTCGCGCCGAGCAATGCGATGCGGTCATCGCTGTCCAGCCGCAGGTTAAGGCCGCGTAAAACTGGGTGGCCCGGCTCATAACCCACGCTGGCCGCCTCCAGACGGAGCAAAGGATTGCCCAGCCGCGTCGGTGGATTAGGAAAACCGAGCGGCAGCACGGCGTTTTCGATTTCCGCCGCGATGGGCTGCATTTTCGCCAAAGCTTTGAGACGGCTTTGGGCTTGGCTAGCCTTGGTTGCCTGAGCGCGGAAACGTTCTACGAACGCCTCCATATGCCGGCGCGCGTCGTCCTGTTTCTTCTTCAGCTTAAGTTGCAGGCGCTGGCGTTCGCGCAGCGTCTCTTCGAACGCGTCGTAACCGCCCGCATAAAGCGCGAGCTTACCGTTCGTCAAATGCAGTATCGAGCCGACCGAAACATTCAGCAAATCCCTGTCGTGACTGACGATCAACACCGTGTGAGGGTAGGAAGCAAGAAAGGCTTGCAGCCAGAGTGTCCCTTCAAGGTCGAGG
>CAYVJO010000037.1:0-10733 GCA_964451735.1 uncultured Hyphomicrobiaceae bacterium
TTGCCTTGGAGCGTGTCCATAGCATCGTCCGGGTTGGCGAATTCAAGACGGTAAAGCGCCAGCATCTTATGGAGATCGTCTTCAGGGACATCCTCGCCATCGTATAGCGCGTTGAGAATGCGGCTCGATTCCGCGTCGCAGCCAATATGCCAGGTCCAATGTTCGTCATGCACTGACTGCATCGCTTGAACGCGCGTATCGACATGCAGGAAATGTGCGATCCAGGCCTCGATGACACGGCCTAGAGCATCCTGAGCGGGTTGGGTGAAACGAAAGTCGATCGCTGTATCGAATTGGTCGGAGCGATCCCAATAGAGGGTCTTGTTCTCCTCGGTGAGAACGTCGAGCGTAACATCGCGGTCTAAACCGCCGCTATCGGCCAGCAATTGGCCAAGGATGCCGGTCTCATTCTGCCGGGCGCGCATCTCAACGATTTCCCAATCGGCAAGCATGAGTTGGTCATCGCTAATCATGATGGCCTGCTCGCGGAAAAAAAGCTCGGCGGCACGCAATTGCATCGGATCCTGCACGCCGTCGAGTATGCTGCGGAGCATCAGGTGAACCATCTGGTCGATAAACATCGGGGGGATCGAGATCGCCCTGCCGACGAATAGCGTGGCATAGGCCTGTTCCACCGTGCCATGCGCCCGAAGGTGATCGCGAAAGTCAATCACGATGCCGTAGTTTTCTGCTGTATCGGGATCCGCGATGGCGGCTAACTCGTCCGGTGTGACGGCGCAAAACGGGTCAGTCATCAATTTATCAAACAAAGCGTGTTCCGCAGCGCAGGACTCCTCGACCGGGTGGATTTCGGGCCGCGTGTAATAGGCGCGCAAATAGTCACCCGTTACGTTGAGCCAGCCACTCTCATTGCGCGTGACAAGATGCAATCCCGCCGACTTCCAGAACGTCATCGCTCGTCCTCAACCACATCCCAAATTCGTGCATGAAGCGTCTCGTGCTGCGGCTTGATCATTCGAAACGTCTCTCTCATCTCGCCGGATTTATCGAAATAGCGGCGCACTGTGAAGACGGCGTTCATAGGGGCGCCGCTGCACATTTCCTGGGTAAAAGCGACTTCCGCCGCGGCCACATTCATCGCCTCGTTCAATGACGGTGCGCCGTAGCGCTCTATGAATAGCCGCGCTAGGTTGGCGATCAGACGAGAGATCCGCTCCTGTGAGGCTTCGGCAACGGAGACGAAGGTCGAGTGGCCGTAGCTTTCGAGGGATAAAAATCCATTGCTAAACGACTGCTTAGCCTTTCCGGCCAACGCGTCTTCGCATGCGCTGGAAAAAATAGAACCGCCTGGAACGGCCCATTCGCCGGGACCCGCGGACAACTCGAATACAATACTGTCGGAGGGATCAAAGCGGATGGTTTTCAGGAACTTCATAAGCCGCCGCGCTGCGCCCGCAGTTGATCCAGCGCGTCTGTCGTCAACAGGGACACAACACCCGAACCGGTTTTAATGAGCGCATTGCCTGACTCGTCGAGCCCAAGCAATGCCGTCTCGACTGCTGATAGCGAAAGACCAGCAGCCAGCCCCCCCTTTTTGGAAAGACGCGCCATCCATTGATCGTGAACCGGCTTGAAGCCGTCTTCCGACCATATATGAATGAGATTGACCAGATGCCGCGATACCGACTCCATAAGCTCGGACTGGCAGAGCATCCCGCAGCCCTCGTCCCAAAGCGTCGTATTGTCCGGATCGTTACCAGGCTCACGCCCCTCTTGCTCCGGCCTTATGCGGAGATGAACGGAAAGCGCCATCCAGTCGGGCGTGTTCGCTTCGCTGTGGAGGGGCCGCCGGGGCGAAACCGGCCTGTGCCTCGTTCGCGAGGATTACGGAGGGCCATCGATAGCGTATCGAGACCTCCGGAGGACTGAGCGCGCCGATAGCATCGCCGACAGCAACCATGGCGGCGAAGAGGATTTCCGGACATCTGACGTCCGGGACGTCCGGTTCCAAAACTAGGGCAAACCGCAGATCGCGCTCATCGTCTGACCATAATAGATCCCCCGCGCTGAGCCGCCCGTCGGCAATTCCCGCAGTCGCGCATGCCATAGGCGCATCGCCAACGGCAAGTCTATGCCCTTGAAGGAGAGGAGGAAATGTCGGCGCAGCTCGGATCATCGGTTTCAAATATCCGGCAGCTTGATCTCTCCGTCCACGATATGGTGCAGATCAGTGCCCTCGGCAGTCAACTCCATCCTGACTTTGAGAGATGACCGTCCGCTGAGATCGACCTCGCGGACAATGCGTTCGATTTCCTGTTGAGAGGTCACGCCCACCTGTTTAAGAAACTTGCGCATCGACATATTGAATTCGTCTTCCATAATCGCCTCCGATAGAAAGGAAAGACACGCGCCGGCTTCAATCATTGCCCAAGGACACGTTCGGCGAGGTGAACGCCTCGGAAGACGGCGTCTTTTGGCTTTGCAACGCAAACCAGGCGATCGCAGCGATCGCGACCGTCAGTGCGATACCGGCAAGGACGGATTTCATGGCGCCTCCCGAGTAACCTGGCCGCAACCTACGGCTCAACTTATTTTTGCAGCATTTCCTGCTGTTTACGTATTACTTTAATGATGCAGTTGCTTTTTTCAAGAAACGTATGAGATCGTCTCGCCGATCGACGCTTTTGAGCCGCTGGATCGGCATTTTCGTTCCTGGCACAACAACGTCGGGGCCGTGGTCGAAGAGCTGGGTGATGGTGTCTTCTGTCCATACGATCCCGGAGTTCTTGAGCGCAGGAGAATAGGCGTAGCCTTGAACAGCGCCAGCTTTCCGGCCGAACACCCCATAAAGGGTTGGACCGGCGCGGTTTTCGCCGTCTGGCGTCAGCGTATGACAAGCGCTGCATTTGCGGCGAAATTCGAGTTCTCCCCGGTCGTCGCTTTCAGCAAGTTGGAAGCGTCGGGGAAAGTTCGACTGAATCGGTGCAAGGTCGCGGGGTGTGATTCGCCAGAGCACGGCGAAGTCATCCAGTCCAACATGATAGATATGATTGGTGCCGGGCACAAAATCGAAATCCCACACTGGCCCGAAGGTAACTGGTCCTCCGCCCGCGATTTTTTCCCCAGTGGCGGTATCGAAAACCTCGATAACGCCTTCCCCATCCCCATAGGCCATGTAAGCGCCGTCACGCGAGACCTTGACGCTCAAGATCGGCCGTTCGCTTGCGGCAAGTTGCGTCAAAACTTTGCCTTCCGCAATGTCTACCACACCAGCCGAGCCGTCGAGCGCGCCGAACAGAAGCCGCTGCGCATCGATAAGCGCGATGGAGTTGACGCCCCAGCCATGACGATAGACGGGACGCATCTGCGCCCCGGTCGCAGCGCTCCATTCGATGATCTGGCCATCATTGCCAGCCGTATAGATCTGGCTTCCATCAGCAGAGAACAAGACGGCGTTCACATTGCCCTTATGGCCAGAAAGGGTCAGGATTTCGATCTGGCTCGCCAGATCGTAAACTTTTACCGTCTGGTCCCAGCGCGCCGAGGCAGCCCTTCCTCCATCGTTGGCGACGGCGACTGACTGCACCTTCACGGCCTCGGCCTGGATCCGCGTCACCAGGCTGCCGGCCTCCAGGTCCCAAATACCCAGAGATCCGTCATCGCTAACGGAGACAGCCCGGCGAGAGCCTGGAACGAATGCGGCGTCGTTGACGGCGGCGTCATGACCAATCAGCCGATGAACGATGCGCGCCTCGCTACCTGACAAATCCCAAAGGATGATGGAGTAGTCAAAAGACGCGGTTAGCACTTCCATGCCATCGGCGGAAACGGCTATTGCCTTGATCGGCCCGCCATGACCCTCCAGCATCGCGGGAAGACTGTTTGCCGGACGAGGCCAAAATGCGAGAGCGAGCGAGACAATCAAAGCCGCCGCAAGAAAACCTCTCTCCATCGGAGAGCGGCGAAGCGCGCCGGCCAGAGCCATAAGTTGCACGGCTTGCCTCTTACTCTGCGGGCTGAAGCCGTCCTTCGCCTGAAAGGGGGGTGTCTTTTTGCTGCGCCTCCATTTCCTCATACCAGATTGCGTGATGTTCCTTGGCCCATTCCGTATCGACGTGACCGCTCGTCATGGCCGAGAGCGCGCCCTGCATTCCGATTGTAGCAATGTAGATATGGCCGATAATGAGACACGTCATGAAGACCGCGACAATAGTGTGCCAGAGCGCCTGATATTGCTGCTCCTGGACCGGCGCGAGATCGGTCGGCAGGCTGGTCCCGAACCAGGAATTGATGACGGCGAACGTGTCGCTGAACATTGTCGTCTGGAACGGCGTTAACAGCGCCCACCCGGAAAGCGATATCGAAATACCGCTGAGAATGACCAGCCAGAACAGGATCTTCTGGCCTGCGTTGAATTTGCGCGCTCTTGGATGGCTGCCTCCGAAAAACCCGCCTCCGCGCAATAGCCAAACGACGTCATGCCGGTTTGGCATATTTTGCCAAACCCATAAAATCGCAATCATCACGAGCGAGGCCATGAAAGCGAAGGCCACGTAATTATGCAAGAATTTGCCTGCCGAAGCGATGGTGGAAAAGGCTTCCTTGCCAATAAGCGGCATGATCATCGTACGACCGAACAGCAGGTTCAGGCCCGTAAGAGCCAATACGATAAAACTCACACCTAGGAGCCAATGCCCGCTTCGCTCGATCAAGGTAAAGCGCTCGATGGTGCGCCCCGAGAGTGGGCTTTGGATTCGAATGCGCCCGCGTAATGCAAAAAACATCGCCAGGAGCATTGTGACGCCGATAATCGCCCAAGCTGAATACATTGCCAGTGGTCCGTTGCGCGTCTCCTGCCAAGAATGCCCCTCCGATTGGATCATCAGACCGGATTTCGGGTCCTGACCAGACACGACGCCTTGCGCTCCTTGCCGGATCTGCCTCCAAATCTCTGCATCCGCCGCGCCGCTATCTGTCGTGTTGCCAGGGACCGTTCCAGTGATCGGCTTCTCCGGTCCAGATACCTGCGCGAAAGTGTCTGGCACGGGCAGCGCAAGAAAAGCGATAGTGAAGGTTAGCACCGCGAACGCCACGAATAGATGTGTGGGTTTCGTTGATGCGATTAGGCCAGTGCGGATCATCATACCCTCCCAGGCGGGACCGCCGCCGACGCGAGCACCGGCGCAATCCCAGACGATATCTGCTTTTGTACGTCAAACGAGGCGGGCGGCCTTTGAACGCCGCCCACCGATTTCAGCGGGCAGCTGCCGACTTACCCGGAAGTCTTGTTTCCGTAGGCCGTTCCCCAGCCCCAAGCTCCTGCGCCGAAACCACGCGCTACCACGCGTTCGCGATAGACTGCGGAAACGACATCGCCATCACCCGCCAGGAGCGCTTTCGTCGAGCACATCTCCGCACAAAGCGGAAGCTTGCCCTCCGCCAAGCGATTACGCCCGTATTTCTGGAACTCGGCGGCGGAATTGTCTTCCTCCGGTCCGCCGGCGCAGAAGGTACATTTGTCCATCTTGCCGCGAGAGCCGAAATTGGACGCTTGCGGGAACTGCGGCGCGCCGAACGGGCACGCATAGAAGCAATAGCCACAGCCTATGCACAGATCCTTCGAATGCAGCACAACTCCTTCGGAGGTATCATAGAAGCAATCGACCGGGCACACGGCCTTGCATGGGGCATCGGAGCAGTGCATGCAGGCAACCGAGATCGAGCGCTCGCCAGGCTTGCCATCGTTGATGGTAACCACCCTGCGGCGGTTGACGCCCCAAGGAACCTCGTTCTCGTTCTTACAGGCTGTGACGCAGGCATTACACTCTATGCAGCGCTCGGCATCGCAAAGGAATTTCATTCGAGCCATGGCACTATTCCTCCCTAAGCCCGTTCGATACGACACAAGGTCGCCTTGGTTTCTTGCATTTGAGTTACGGAGTCGTAGCCGTAGGTTTGGGCAGTGTTAGTCGACTCGCCAAGCACATATGGGTCCGCTCCAGCGGGATATTTCGAGCGCAAATCCTTACCCTCGAAATGGCCGCCGAAATGGAACGGCATGAAGGCGACGCCCTTGCCGACCCGTTCGGTCATCATGGCCATAACCTTGACCTTCCCGCCCTCCGGCCCGTGGACCCAGACTTGCTGGCCATTGCGGATGCCTAGATCGTTGGCGTCCGCCGGATTGATCTCGACGAACATGTCTTGCTGCAACTCGGCTAGCCATGGATTCGACCGGGACTCGTCGCCGCCCCCCTCATACTCGACCAAACGGCCGGATGTGAGGATGATGGGGTAGTCCTTGGAGAAGTCCTTCTGCTGGATTGAGGCGTAAGCCGTGGGCAGACGGTAGAACTTCCGGTCTTCATAAGTGGCGTATTTGTCGAGCAGATCGCGACGCGGCGTGTAGAGTGGCTCGCGATGCAGCGGCACTGGGTCGGGAAAGGTCCAGACCACGCAACGGGCCTTGGCGTTACCGAAAGGCGCACAGCCATGTTTGATCGCCACGCGCTGGATGCCACCGGACAGGTCAATTTTCCAGTTCGCCTTTTCGCCGCCAGCCGCTTCGATGGCCGTTCTTTCCTCCGGAGTCAGATCGGCGTCCCAGCCAAGCTTGGTGAGCATGGCCATCGTGAATTCGGGATAACCGTCCTCTATCTCCGAACCAACCGTCCAGGAGCCTTCCGAGAGAAGGTTCTGTCCGTCACGCTCCACACCGAAGCGCGCGCGGAAGGGCAACCCGCCTTCAGCCACCGGGATAGACGTGTCGTACAGGTTCGACGTTCCTGGGTGTTTCATTTCAGGCGTACCCCAGCAAGGCCAGGGCAGGCCGTAAAATTCGCCGTCGCAAGGTCCGCCATTGGCGCGCAGCGTCGTCTTGTCGAACGTGTGCTGATTGGCCATGTGCAATTTGAGACGCTCCGGCGACTGTCCCGTGTAGCCAATGGTCCACATGCCGCGATTGAACTCGCGGGTGATGTCTTCGACGACCGGCTCGTCACCCTCGACCTTGATGTTGCGTAACAGACGATCAGCAAAGCCGAATTTGCGTGCGAACAGATTGATGATCGTATGATCCGGCTTCGACTCGAAAAGCGGTTCGAACACCTTTTCACGCCATTGCAGCGAACGGTTTGACGCTGTCACGGAGCCAACCGTTTCGAACTGCGTCGATGCCGGAAGCAGGTAAGCGCCATCCTTGCGGTCATGCAGCACCGCGGAAACGGTCGGATAGGGATCGACTACGACCAGAAGGTCGAGTTTCTCCATTGCATCCTTCATTTCCTTCATGCGGGTCTGGGAATTGGGAGCATGGCCCCAAAACACCATAGCGCGGACCCTGGCAGGCTGATCGATATTCGCTTCATCTTCAAGCACGCCATCGATCCAGCGGCTGACAGGGATCCCGATCTCGTTCATCAAAGACTTGGACGGATCGTCTTTCTTGGCGACAAAACGGCCCTTGAGCCAATCGAGATCCTCGCCCCAAACGCGAGCCCAATGCGCCCATGCTCCCTCGGCAAGGCCATAATAGCCGGGCAAGTCATTGCTCAGAACCCCAAGGTCAGTTGCGCCTTGCACATTGTCGTGGCCACGGAAGATATTCGTGCCGCCGCCAGCTTTACCCATATTGCCAAGCGCAAGCTGAAGCACACAATAAGCGCGCGTATTGTTATTGCCGTTCGTATGCTGCGTGCCGCCCATGCACCAGATCACCGTCCCTGGACGGTTCTGCGACAGTGTGCGGGCCACGCGAAGCATCTGCGAGCCAGGCACTCCGGTTACGCGCTCCACCTCCTCAGGTGTCCATTTGGCGACCTCGGCCTTGATCTGATCCATTCCCCAGACGCGCTGGCGGATGAATTCCTTATCCTCCCAGCCGTTCTGGAAAATGTGCCAGAGCAGACCCCAGACGAGCGCGACGTCCGTACCAGGACGGAATCGTACATACTCGCTAGCGTGAGCTGCTGTTCGCGTGAAGCGCGGATCACAGACGATCAGTGGCGCGTTATTTTCTTCCTTCGCCTTGAGGATATGCAAAAGCGAAACGGGATGTGCCTCGGCCGGGTTACCGCCGATCAGGAAGATCGCCTTTGAATTGTGAATATCATTATAGGAGTTGGTCATCGCGCCGTAGCCCCAGGTATTGGCGACCCCAGCGACCGTGGTGGAATGACAGATGCGGGCCTGGTGGTCCACATTGTTCGTGCCCCAATACGCCGCAAATTTGCGGAAGAGATAGGCCTGTTCGTTGCTATGCTTGGCCGATCCCAGCCAGTAGACGGAGTCAGGGCCCGATTCTTCCCGAATCTTGAGCATCTTATCGCCGATTTCGTTGATCGCGTCGTCCCAGGAGACCCGGGTCCACTTGCCATCGACCAGCTTCATTGGGTATTTCAGCCGGCGCTCGCCATGGGCGTGTTCGCGAACCGCCGCTCCTTTCGCGCAATGGGCGCCGAGATTGAAGGGCGAGTCGAAACCGGGCTCCTGTCCTATCCAGACGCCGTTCGCGACTTCCGCCAGAACCGTGCAGCCGACGGAGCAATGCGTGCAGACGGATTTGGCGACCTTGACCTGTGCGCCCGCCACGGAGGCAGTCGCGGCTTGTGTCGTCCTTCCGGTTGTCATGGTCGTCACGGCAGCTATGCCGCCCACAGCCAGTCCCGAATTCCTTAGAAAATCGCGCCGGTTCACGGCGGATTGCGAACTCGTGGCAAGGGGTGACGACAGACGGAGGTTTTTTGCGACCCCACCCATCTTCTTCCTGAGCATTTTCCTTCTCCCAGATAACGTTTTTCGTTCGATATGCTGTCGTCAAAAGCACCCATATTCGGGTTTCTTGGAAAGCAGCGCGCAACGGACCTTATGCTGGTAACCTGACAAGCGGCGCTGACGCTCCCGTTAGAATCGAGCCAGCTTGTAATAGGTTTTGACGTGCTCGGTTTCCCGGTAGCCGCTCGATTTCGCACCATCAGGCATAGCAGCCTGAGCTATCCCGCCAGCAGTAATCGCGGCGCCGCCCAAAACAGTGCCTAGCGTCGCAAGCTTGAGAAATTCCCGCCGTTCCGCGACGGATTTCTCGTCTTGATCCTTTCCCATCGTTCATTCTCCTCCTCTTTCCTATCATTCGCCAGCCGCAGCTTCACTTTTTCCTTGTCCCGACATCGGGGCGACTGGCGGATTCAGCGGCAGACAAGCCGCACCTTCGAGACAGAAGCTACGCCATCGCGAAAGCGCTCTTCTCAACCTCTATGAACAGCCGTCCAATCGTGCCAACCGGCTTGTAGAAGCGGCTGAGTTTTGCTTGTTCCAAATCCTTGAAAAAATGCTCCGCCCAAGGCTCGATGTGAGTCATGAAAAACGCGCGCTGCGTGGCAACAGGTCGGGCCTCGCCATAATGGCCTAGGATCAAGCCGGCCATCATCTCCATCAGAGTTCCGATATGGTCCTCAGGCTCCCAAACACCCTCGCTGCGGGCAATGCCCAGCCTCTGCATGTCCTGGCGCAGTTTAGCGAGCGGCTTTTCATGCAGAAATCCCGTGAGGTAATAAGATGCGTAGGGCAGTAGCTCGCCTCGGCCAAGGCCAATGAAAAGGCCGTCATATTCGTCAGCAACGTCCTCAGAGCCAATCGTTTTTGCAAGGCTCGCGAATTCGGTGAAGGCTTGTCCAAGCTCGGTATCGTTGCCGGACAGAGTGCGGCCTGCCGTGAGAAGGGCCGGGTTTGGCTTGGTAATCAGGTAAGTTGCGAGGAAATTGTATACAGCCGCGCGGAGACAATTTTCCTCTGTTACCGTTGATATTACGGCGAGATTTTCCAACACTTCCTCCCGGAGCAGTACGAGCTGCGCCTTTATTGTTAAAAATTAGATCATAATAATGAACGCTTGGCAATCGGCTCACGGGTAAACAACTCCGCAACGGCGGAATCTGGCAATTCGCTCGCCCTACTCCATGATGATTTTTGGAGAGCTGGCGGACATCGCACGCTGCTCTGTGTCCAGCCGGTCCAAGGTAAGGCGCGCAATCTCGCGAAAAACCGCCGCATGCGGGCTTTCCGGGTCGGTGGCAACGATCGGCGTTCCGCTATCAGAGCGCCTGCGGATATCCATATGGAGCGGCACCTCGCCCAGAAATGGAACGCCAAGACGCTGCGCTTCGCCGCGCGCCCCGCCATGACCGAATATATCCCACCTTTCGCCGCAACTCGGACAGAGGAAAAAACTCATATTCTCGATAATGCCGAGTATCGGCACGTTGACCTTGCGGAACATGTTGAGCCCCTTTCGGGCGTCGATCAGGGCGATGTCCTGTGGCGTCGATACGATTACCGCGCCGGCGAGTGGTACTTGCTGCGCCATTGTGAGTTGGGCGTCGCCCGTGCCTGGCGGCATGTCCAGCACCAATATGTCGAGATCGCCCCACGCCACCTCTCGCAGCATCTGCGTCAGGGCGGCGATCACCATCGGCCCTCGCCAAATCATGGGGTCCTCCTCGGCAACGAGAAAACCCATCGACATGACTTTCAAGCCGTACGCGTCGAGCGGCGACAGTATACGCCCTTGTCCCGAGGGTTTGCCGGAGACGCCCAGCAAGCGGGGGAGGGACGGCCCATAAATATCGGCGTCCAGAATGCCGATAGACAGGCCCTGTTGCTGAAAGGCCAAGGCGAGGTTGACCGAGGTCGTTGATTTGCCGACACCGCCCTTGCCTGAGGCGACCGCGATTATGGACTTGACGCCGGGTACGCCGGGGCTGCGACTCGACGCATTG
>CAYVJO010000037.1:10743-12290 GCA_964451735.1 uncultured Hyphomicrobiaceae bacterium
TGGCCATTGCGGGGGAGATTATGGCTTTCATCGGCGGCGGACGATCGGCTTCTCGATCGAGCGCTGGGGCAACGCGGGAAAGCGCGGCGCGCGGCCTGTGCTCCGCCGTCAAAACGGCTGTGACATTGTCGACGCCTTGGAGGCCCGCAACAACTTTTTCCGACGCTTTACGAAGCGGCTCTAGCTCCTTCGCACGCTCCGCCGGCACGCATATCGAAAAAATCACCCTTCCGCCATCGATCAGAATGTCGCTCACCAGGTTCAAGGAAACGATATCGCCTTGAAGATCGGGTCCCTTGACCTTGGAGAGCCGCTCTAATACCAGCTCTTTCGTAATATTCGGCATTGTCTCCCACGCAAGCTCGCTGCTCCAGCGCATTGTTCGATCGCGCAGCTCTGACAAAAACCTTTGGCGCGCAACCCTTAGCTTGGGTACAAATTGTATTATGTCAAAGCGCATTTACGACCCAAACAATTATCTCGTGCCGCCGCCCGATCTCGCTGCGGGACTGTGCAAGGCGCTTACAGGCACCGATCAGAATGGCGCGCCGAGCGAACTTTTCGTGATCAATGAGAAAGCGCTGACCCTCTATCTCAATTCGCGCGAGGTTGTCACCATGATGACAATCGGCGATCATCCACGGCTTCTGGCACTCGGTTTCCTCGCCAACCAGGCCATGCTCGATAAGGATAACCCAGTCACCACCATCGACTATGACCCCGATGTCGAGGTCGTCGTCGTGCGCACCAAGCATCAGACCGATTACGAGGAAAAGCTCAAAAAACGGGTGCGAACCTCCGGCTGCGCGCAAGGGACTGTGTTCGAAAATGTCATGGAGGCCTTCGAAGCCCGGTCGCTGGCGTCCATTAACGCCGAACTACGGACGAGCTGGCTCTACACGCTAACCGCTAAGATCAACATGACGCCTTCACTTTATCTGGAAGCGGGCGCGATCCACGGCACCGTGCTTTGCAGACAGGACGAGCCCCTCGTCTATATGGAAGATGTCGGACGGCATAATGCGGTCGATAAGGTTGCAGGGTGGATGGTGGATACAGGAGCGGAAGGCGCGGATAAAATCCTTTACACGACGGGGCGTTTGACATCTGAGATGATCATCAAGACGGTCATGATGGGCATACCGATCCTGGTGTCGCGGTCGGGGTTCACAGCCGCCGGTGTCGTACTCGCTCGCAAGGCTGGGCTGACGCTTGTCGGCCGGGCACGGGGAAGGCGTTTCGTGGCGCTTTCGGGCGCGGAGCGTATCGTCTTCGACAGCGATCCGACAAGCGTTGATGAGGAAGACGCCCGCTATAGACGCAAAGGTTCGCATGGCGATGACTGACAGCGTCCGAGTGCTCGGTGCGGTGATTGCCGGAGGGCTGTCGCGGCGCATGGGCCGGCAAGACAAGCTCTGGCTGGAATTTCAGGGCGAGACGCTGCTTGCGCGCGCCTCCAGGCGGCTTGCACGTCAGACAGGCGATGTCATCCTGAATGTCAACCGCCCGGACGGCAGGATCGGCAGGATCGGCTTGCCCGTCGCACC
>CAYVJO010000038.1:0-5107 GCA_964451735.1 uncultured Hyphomicrobiaceae bacterium
TGCTTGAAAGCGGAGCGGGCGATCAGGATATGGTCCAGCTTCTCCAGAGGATCGGCCGCTCGACTGGCGGTCTGAACACGAATATCTGGACATCTTCCATAGTCGGTCGCGATCTTGGGGCTGCATGGCTTATCCTTCGCGCGAAAGCCGTACCCGGTAAAGCGGAGGAGTTGGTTTCGATCCTCACCTCAGTTTTACTCGCCGCCCGGCTTGACGACCAGGCGCGGATTGATCAGATCGTCGCTGAAGAGCGGGCGCATATGGAAGCGCGGCTCACCCCTGCCGGATCACAGATTGCAACCACACGGATGCGCGCCAGCCTGACCGAAGCCGACTGGGCGTCCGAGCAGATCAATGGCGTCAGCTATCTGGCCCATCTTCAAGGCCTCTCGGGCGAGCGCGGCGCGGCAACCGTTCAAACGCTCTTGCGGATGCGCGAACGGATCGTGCGCCGCGATGCTGTGGTGATCAACCTCACGGGCGAAGGTAAGGATCTGCGCCGGATCGAACCTCATATCGTCCGGCTTGTCGAAGCCCTGCCAGCCGGCTCGTCGGACTGCCCAGACTGGCCAGCGACCGAGCTGCCGCGCTTCGAGGGACTGACGATGCCGGCTAAGGTGAATTATGTTGTCAAGGGCGCGAGCCTGCCCAAACTGGGTTTTCAGCCAAGCGGCGTGGCGCTGGTCGCCACACATTGGCTTCGCGGAGGCTGGCTTTGGGAAAAAATCCGCGTCCAGGGCGGTGCATATGGCGCTTACAGCACGCTAGACATGCGCTCCGGCGTCTTCAATTTCGCTTCCTACCGCGACCCTAATCTCCTCGAAACGATCGCAGCTTACGATGGCGCGGCGGCGTTTCTTCGGAGCGCGGCTGGCAGCGAGGCGGACTTGGAGCGCGCTATCATCGGTACAATCGGCATGATCGACACTTATCATCTGCCTGACGCCAAGGGCCTGTTTTCGATGATGCGCCATCTGGCGAGCGAAGATCAAGACAGGCTTCAGACCGTTCGTGACGAGGTGCTCGCAGCAAGCCCGGCGCAGATACGTGCATTTGCCGACGCGCTGGATGCGGTCGCCGCGCATGGGCGCACAGTCGTGCTCGGCGCCGAGGAGACGATCACATTGGCGAACGCGGCGCTTGAAGACCGTTTTACCTTGACAAAAGTGTTGTAAAAGCTGCGGAAGGCGCTTCGGCCTTTATTCATGCTGCTTCGTGTGAATTAAAGGCTGGATTTTACAAAGCCGCCGCTGCTGGGATGCTAAGAGGCGGCGTCCATAACCGGCGTATCTACGGAAGGAACGGACACTGAATGAAAGTCAAAACCTCCCTGACGTCTGCGATTGCGATTGCGGCGTTTCTCATTATGAGGCCGGGAACGGCGCTCTCGTCAGCGCTGGAGATTTTGAAAGCGAAAGGTGAAATCACGATCGGCGTGAAGGAAGACGCCCCGCCTTTCAGCTTCCGCGACTCGGATGGCGAACTCGTTGGACTGGAGATCGATCTGGCGCGCGACCTTGCGCAGCGCCTGGGGATGAAACTGACCTTGTTCCCCGTCTCCGCCGCAAGCCGCCTGCAATTTCTGCAACAAGAGGGCATCGATCTCATTATCGCGACGATGGCCGTAACTGAGGACCGGGCTCGGGAAGCGGTTCTGATCGATCCCCCCTATTATGCCAGCGGTCCTGCATTGCTGGTCGCAAATGATAGCGGCATCGCCTCCATAGGGGACCTCGGCGATAAGACCCTTTGCACGGTGAAAAGCGCTTATGTCCTTGACGAACTGTCCAAGAAAGCGCCGCAGAACGCCATGAAGCAGTACCGCTCGGTTGCCGACGCCGCTTACGGTCTCGCCAGCGGAGAATGCGCCGCATTCGCCGAAGACAGCGCCAGGCTTGGCGCACTCAAGGCAACCGAGACGGAGCGTTGGCTCGGTCATCGGATCGTGCTTCTCGATGGAACGGTCCATCGCTGGGCTATCGCCGTTAAACAAGGCGCTGAACGCCAGGATCTGGCGGATGTCCTATCCGAGACGGTCAGGGATTGGCATCAAACCGGTAAGCTGATCGCGCTGGAAAAGCAATGGTTTGGCACGAACAGTCAGAAGCTGTTGGATTTGCGCGAGGCGACGAAGTAACCGGCCTCGCGCGATATTCACCCGCTTCAAAAACGGTCTGGCTTCAGCCTGGCCGTCTCCGCCGCGGGCTCGCGGCGTGTGATCAGATCCGCAACGATATCTGCGGTGACCGCGCCGAGTGTCAGACCTAAATGGCCATGGCCATAGGCGCAAATGATGTTTGGGTTCTTCGGCGTGCGTCCGATAACGGGCAGCGAGTCGGGCGTCGAAGGGCGCGGCCCCATCCAGCGGCTTGCGGTTTCTTCGCCATTGATTTCCGGAAGTAGGGTTTTCGCCAGTTCCAGAAGCATATCTGCACGCCGCCAGTCCGGGGGCGTGTGCGCACTCGCGAATTCGGATGTGCCGGCGAGGCGTATCCCACTCGTCAGCGGCGTGATAGCAAAACGGTGCTCTCCCGCAATGATCGGACGGCGTATCGAAATTTGCGGTTCCTTCAGCATCAGATGATAGCCGCGCTCGGCGGCCAGCGCAGGTTTGACGCCGAAAGGCTTCACGAGAGGCAGTGACCAAAGACCAGCCGCAACCACGGCTTCTTCCACAACATGTTCCTCATCGTCGCAGATGACCCGGACGAAACCGTTTGCGGCTGGCGTAAGCTGGCGGACGGGTGTGCGGCGCATTTCGCCGCCGGTGGTGCGAAACGCGCCGGCAAGAAAAGCTGTGAGCTTGTCGATGTCCATGCAATGACCGCAGTCTGGATAGAGAACTCCGCCTGCCAGCCCTGGTCCTAGAGCCGGCTCCATCTGCCGTAATTCCTCTGATTGTATGATCTCCGAACGCGCGCCGTAACGCGTGCGGAGTTCGGCCTCTTTGCGCGCGGCGCGCAGAGCTTTCGCCGTTTTGTAGACGTAAATCAGGCCGTCGCGGCGCAAGAGACGGCCGCTTTCATACGGGCCGATCAGTTCGAGCCATCTGTCGAGCGAGCGCGTAGCCATAGGCGCGAGGGTCTCGGAAATGTCTTCATAGCGCCGGCGACGTGAGTTGCGCACGAAACGGCTGAACCAAGGCGATAGCCTTGGTAGATGTCCCCAGTGAACCGAGAACGGGCTTTGAGGATCGTTGAACATCCCAGGCAGCTTGAACAGCATCCCAGGCTGTACCAGCGGTGTGACCTGACAGGTCATAATCAGGCCGGCGCTTCCAGCCGTAACCTGACTTCCCGGCTCTTCCGGTTCGAAAACCGTAACGCGAAAGCCCTCTCTGCGCAATTTGAGCGCGATAGCAAGGCCGACGATTCCCGCGCCGATTACGGCGATATGCTTTCCCAATCTCATTGTGCCCGTCTCCCCGCGCCCCTTATGGGCGGCGGCTCAATCCCCCTCGGCCTGCATCGCTCTTCAAATCGCTGAGATGGAAACGACGAGTTTAGCCGTGCGACCGTTCGTACATATCGCTATAGCGCAGTAAAATGCATCAACACCAAAGATTGTTGAGGCGCAAGATTTCTTTTCCATTCAGGATTGTGACCTTCCCGCTTCAGACATGGTCCAGCCCGGTGCAGAACGGGCCGAAACATGTCATAATCATAATTTTACAAGATCAAAAAAAACGAAATGAGGAGCCTATGGGGCCAGATGACATACTAAAAACCGCCCTCGAATGGCAGGCGCAGGGCCGTAAGATCGCGATTGCAACAGTCGTTCAGACATGGGGATCGGCGCCTCAGCCTACTGGGAGCCAACTGCTTATCGACCAAGACGGCCATTTTCTCGGCTCCGTGTCTGGCGGGTGTATCGAAGGCGAAGTCATAACTGAAGCACTCGATATTATTGTCAGCGGCGAGCCGAAACTTCTTGAATTCGGCGTGGCGGACGAAACAGCGTGGCGCGCCGGGCTTGCATGTGGCGGGCGTATCCGCATCTATGTGGAACCGTTTACATTGGCGTAGCGGCGTCCAGAACCGGGGATCGTCATGAAAACAGATCTGGCCGCGGCAATTCTGGCCGCCCAAGCCGAACGCAGACCGATTGCTCTGTTGACGTGGCTGAAAAGCGGCGAGCAAAGGCTCTTAGCTCCCGATCGGGACGACGCGCCGCATGGCCTTGCCGGTCCGCTATCAGACGCGTTCCGCCTTGATCGTTCCGGCGCCATGGAAACCGTGGAGGGCGAAGTTTTCGTCCGCATATTCAACCCGCCTTTACGGCTCGTTATTATCGGGGCAGTTCACGCCGCGCAGTTCCTTTTGCCTCTCGCGCGGATGATCGGCCATGACGTAACGATCATTGACCCACGCGAGGCGTTCGCGACGCAGGAGCGTTTCCCCGGCGCAAATCTCATCACCGAATGGCCGGAAGATGGCTTGCCGCTTGCCGGGATCGACGCGCGCACCGCCATTATCGCGCTTACCCATGACTCCAAGATCGACGATCCCGCTATCAAGCTCGGTTTGGAGCAAGGTTCATTTTATGTCGGCGCGCTTGGCAGCAAGCGGACACATGCAAAACGGGTCGAAAGGCTGAAGCAGGCCGGCGTTTCCGATGCTGACATCGTCCGGCTTCATGCGCCCATCGGTCTTGACATCGGCGCGCAGGGCCCGGCCGAAATCGCGGTGTCGATCATGGCGGAGTTGGTGGCGGTCCTGCGAGGCAAGACGTCGGACGCCATACGTTGATGCGCCCGAGAACCGCTGCGCACTTTTCGGTCCGATGAGTTTGCCTGACCATCGGATGCGCCCGAAAGCCGCAGCGCACTTTTCGGTCCGATGCTTATGCCTCGACCTGTTCGGCGCCGAGTGCGGCTAGCGCCGCGCGTGCGACTTCGACATCCTGATCGCCCGTTCCGGATCCGACGCCAACCGCGCCGACACAGACCCCATCGATGATGATCGGCAAGCCCCCCTTCAAGCTTGTCAACTGGCTTTGCGTGGCCAGGGCAAGCTTGACTTCCATTTCGGCGGGAACCTTCGAACTTGCCATGCGGTTTGAGGCGGCGGTGGTCGCCTTGGTCTGGCTGGTCAGTACGGACAGAAAC
>CAYVJO010000038.1:5117-12258 GCA_964451735.1 uncultured Hyphomicrobiaceae bacterium
AAACTTCGCGCCGTCCATGCGGGCGAACGCGATCAGCCTGCCACCATCGTCGGCTATGGCGATGCATTGCGGCACACCCATCTCCTCGGCCTTTGCGACCGCGGCGGCCAGAGCGGCGCGTGCGCCCTCATAAGTCAGTTTGATGGATGGTTTGGTCTGGCTGGTCATCGGATGGGCTCCTTCCCCGTTATTGGGCATTTGCTGGACGATCCTCGATTTTCCGTCCCGCCGCAAGCCTCAGCCCGCAATAACGCGCGGGCCGGCCCGCGCGTTAGTTCCCAGGACGCCAAACGCGCTTGCCATCGCGCGCGTCTCCCTTATGCTGCAGTGTGAAATGAATCTGGCGGCTGTGTCCCTGTTGCGATCGGTCTTTCTCAAAAGTCGAATTCAAAAACGCTACCAGAAACATTTGTTTATCAGAGAGTTCTTCAAGCTGAAGCGTTTGCATGTGGAAATGCAAATGCTTTAGTCGAGCCTGGAGAAAATTGCGCCTTGCCTCGGCACGCCCCTCATGGTGTTGCCCTCTACCGATGGGGACGCGGTATCTGGTTTGAAAGCGGCCGATGGGAGGTTAGCGATGCCGATGAAGACGATGAGTGATGGCGCGGCGATCTGCTACCGTTTCGATGGCGATGACAGGCTGCCAACGCTCATCCTGTCCAATTCGCTAGGCTCAACCTACGATATGTGGAACGCCCAGTTGCCATCCTTGACGAATTTTTTCAGAGTGCTTCGTTACGACAATCGGGGACATGGTTCATCGGATGTTCCCGATGGCCCGTATACGCTGGAGCGGATCGCCCGTGACGCGCAGGAACTGATCGAAGGGCTTGAAACGGGTCCTGTCGAGTTTTGCGGGTTGTCTCTAGGCGGCATGGTCGGTATGTGGCTTGCCGCCAACGCGCCTCGCCTAGTCACGTGCGCGGTCTTTGCCAACACATCCGCCCATTTTGGTGAGCCGGACGTTTGGAACCAGCGCATCGCGAAGGTAAAAGCCGAAGGTATGCAGGCTATTGCCGAAAGCACGATCCAGCGTTGGCTAACGAAGGAATTCATTGCCGCCAACCCCGCCGAAACGGCGAGGTTGGTAGCGATGATCGCCGGCATTCCGCCAGAAGGCTATATCGCGGCGGCAGCGGCGGTTCGCGACATGGATTTGCGGGATAGTCTGTCAAAAATTGATATCCCCGTTCTGGTCATTTCCGGAGCGCTCGATCCATCGACGCCGCCATCCATGAGCGAAGCGATCGTTGAGGCACTACCCAATGCGCGACTTGCGATACTGGATTGTGAGCATTTTTCAAATGTCGAGAAGGCGGATGAATTTAATAGTCTGATCCTCAGCTTTCTGGCCCAGACGTGATTCTTGACGCTGCAAAGCGCCGCAGCGTTACGCCTTGATTTTTCAAGGCTATTAGGAGATTTATTTTCAAGAGTAGAAAAGTCCGGGATATTCTGATGCCGCTAGAAACAATTAGACCCGGGCCGAACGCCGAAAGGGGGCGGATGTGACGCGGCCAGCCCCGAATTTCGTTCTGACCTTGTCCTGTCCCGACCGACCCGGCATCGTAGCGGCAATTTCCGGCAGTCTGGCCGATAAGGGCTGGAACATCGCCGATAGCGCTCAGTTTGGTGATCCGTTAACAGGGCATTTTTTTCTGCGTATCTCCTTTGGTGCGGGCGAAAAGGCCGGGCGCAAAGGCGTAACAGAAAGCTTGGCGCCGATATTCGAGCGCTTCAAAATGGCTGCCAAGCTTTACGATCTGAGCGAGAAACCGCGGGCTTTGATCATGGTTTCGCGATTCGGCCATTGCCTCAACGACCTTCTGTATCGCCACCGGATCGGCGCGCTGCCAATCGACATCCGGGCGATTGTCTCAAATCACCGCGATTTCTACCAGCTCGCCGCGAGCCATGACATCCCATTTCATTATTTACCCGTGACGCCGGAGACGAAGCAGCGCCAGGAAGAACGTCTGCTCGAATTGATCGAGGAAGAGACCGTCGGGCTTGTGGTGCTCGCCCGATACATGCAGGTTCTTTCACGCAATTTATGTTTGAAGCTCGAAGGTCAGGCGATCAACATTCATCACTCCTTTTTGCCAAGTTTCAAGGGCGCGCGGCCATATCATCAGGCGCACAAACGCGGCGTAAAGCTCATCGGGGCCACGGCGCATTACATCACACCGGACCTCGACGAAGGGCCGATCATCGAACAGGAAGTGGCCCGTGTCGATCATGCCATGTCGCCTGACGACCTCGTGGCGGCGGGACGTGACGTGGAATGTCTAGTTTTGGCGCGAGCCGTCAAATGGCACTCCGAACACCGCGTCCTTCTGAATGGCGATCGCACAGTGGTTTTCCGCTAAACGCTTCACTACATTGAATTAGGAGGCGGTTGGCCTCGTTACAGATCGGGACCACAGATCGATGGCACAATATGACGTGATCTTCGCAGGCGGGGGGCTCGCATCGACCCTGGCGGCCTACCGCTTAAGAATGCTGCGGCCCGATCTGCGCCTCATGGTGGTCGAAGCTGGAGACCGGCTTGGCGGCAATCACACCTGGTCTTTCCACGAACCGGACGTAACCGCAGATCAACACCGTTGGCTCGCGCCGTTCATTACATATTCCTGGCCGGGACAGATGGTGCGCTTTCCGAAATTTACCCGCCGCCTGAAAGCCTCCTACCAATCCGTATCCTCGGATAGACTACACGATGTCGCCAGCGTCGCGCTTGGCGATGCGGTCCGCCTGAATGCTAAGATCGATTCCGTTCAAGCCGAGGCGGTGACTCTTGTTACGGGCGAGCGTCTAGAGGCGCCCTGCGTCATCGATGGACGCGGCCCGGCTCCGACGAACGCGCTTGTTCTTGGCTTTCAGAAATTCATTGGGCTTGAGTTGCGCCTAACCGAGCCGCATGGCGAGACCGTCCCTGTGATCATGGATGCCTCGGTCAGTCAGGATGACGGTTACCGTTTCGTTTACACGCTTCCCTTTTCGCCGGACACGATCCTGATTGAGGATACATATTATGCGGATGGGCCTGAGCTTGCGCCGCAGGAAATCCGTAACAAGATCGAGGCTTACGCGACGATGAAGGGGTGGCGGATTGCCGAGATCATCCGTGAGGAAACCGGTACTCTGCCCATTCTTCTCGGTGGTGACATAGAAGCGTTCTGGCTGGAGGCGGGAAGCGAAGTCGCCCGAATCGGTTTGCGCGCCTGCCTGTTCCATCCAACGACCGGCTATTCGCTGCCCGACGCCGTTGCAACGGCTGACACTCTCGCAGGGCTATCCGAACTCACCACAAAGGAAGCCGTCACTTTGACGCAAGAATTCTCGAAACGGCTCTGGCGCGAGCGCCGCTATTATCGCATGCTTAATAGGTTTTTGTTCCTTGCGGCGAAACCGGACAAGCGCTTCCAGATCATGCAGCGTTTTTACTCACTCGCCGAGCCTCTGATCGAACGTTTTTATCGCGCTGGTTCGACCCACGCGGATAAGGCGCGCATATTGATTGGGCGCCCGCCTGTGTCGATTGTCCGGGTGCTCGCGCATGTTAAGGAAACCGGTCTAGAGCCGAGGAGACTTGGAAACGCAAGCTGAAGCCATGGATGAAATCGTTAGATATAGCCGCGAAAGGATCGAAAAAGGATCCAAGAGCTTCGCAGCCGCCGCACGGCTGTTTGACAGCGACACGCGGGCTTACGCTTACATGCTATATGCGTGGTGCCGTCATTGCGACGACGCCATCGACGGTCAGGAACTGGGCTTTGCTGCTCCTTCCGGTGTGCAGCTTTCGCCGGCCGAACGTCTGGCCGTGCTGCGCGAGAAGACCGAGCGGGCCATTCGAGGCGATTGGGACGAACTCGTTTTTGGCGCACTGCACCGGGTTGTGAGCGAGAACGACATACCCACTTTTTACATTCTCGACCATCTGGAAGGCTTCGCAATGGATGTCGAGGAGCGGCGATACAATACGCTCGACGATAGTTTGGCTTACTGTTATCACGTCGCGGGCGTCGTTGGTTTGATGATGGCGATGATCATGGGCGTGCGCGATCCGGCGACACTCGACCGCGCGTCAGATCTCGGCATAGCCTTCCAATTGACCAACATCACACGTGACGTGATGGACGATGCGGCACTAGGGCGGGTCTATCTGCCAGAGGACTGGCTGCGCGAGGCGGGCGTACCTCCGAGCGAAATTGCTGATCCGCGCTACCGTGAAGAGGTCTATGCCGCCAGCCAGCGCCTTCTCGGCGTTGCGGATCAGTTTTATATATCCGCCCGTCACGGGATTGCGTCCCTTCCCTTCCGCTCCGCCTGGGCGATTTCCGTGGCGCGGTTCGTTTACCGCGATATTGGCAGGCTGGTGCGGCGTCGGGGGCCGTCGGCCTGGGACCGCCGCGCGAAAATCGGAGCCACGCGCTCATGGCCGTATTGTCGCCGGGCCGTCGAGAAACGGTCTTTGGACACGGCCCTACCCTGAAGCCACCATCGACGGTGCGTCTATGCCGCAGACCGGATGACGCGTTTGCGGACTGTTTCGTAGCGACACGTTATTCAGCATGGCCGCGAAATTTCTCCCTTCTCCCAACTTCGAGAATGGTTCTTTCCCATTGGGATTAGCCCTTTACTAACGTTTTGTGTTTTAAATTTAATTTAACTAAACTCGCATACCGCCATAACGCAGCATCGCCACATTGCGCGTCTAGAATTATGGACGGGTCGAGTTTTGCGTAAGGGAGACCTTAATGAACCAGGCGTCGTGGAGCCATATTTTGCGGCGGGCGGACGATGAAGATCCAGAAGAGTCGGGCGCGGCCATCATTCGGCTGCAAGACCACGCGCCGCATTGGCCGAAAAACCGGCCTGGAACATTGCCACCTTCAGCAGAGAGTTCAGGTCTTGAAAACGATCTTCAAAAAGCATTGAGCCGGGCTTCTCGACGTGCCGAAGAACGCGCGCCTTTAGAAGTCTCTCACAGAAGCGCCGCGCCAGCGCGCCCGCACCGTGCAGAGATTGAAAAGCGTCAACCCGGTTTACGGCGCGGTCCTAACCCTGGACCTCGCGCGGTGGCCCAATCCCAGAAGTCCGTGCCGCATACGAAAAAAAGCGGCGCGAAAAATTTACTAGCGGTTTCGCTTACCATTGCGATTATCGGCTTCGCTCTCCACGAACTGAATACGCAGTGGCTCGAAGCGAATGCCGTGCGCAGTGCTGCTACCCACACCCCGGAGGACGATACGAGCGTAACAAAGCCTCCCTTGTTCGCCGAATCGGCCGCAACGAATGCGCCAAGCGAGAAGGGAAGCGAAGGCGCTGCAATAAACGAAAACCGGCTCGACTTACGCCCGTCCTTAGCAGGCGGATCCGACGCTGCGGCGAAGGAGCAATCTGCGCTTTCGGACGATATCGAAACGGCCGCGCGCCTATTTCAGGCTGACGAGGTTGCGCAGGAAAGAAGCGCGTCACTTCCAGCTGCGGCGTCCTCTTTCGATTCAACAGAGCAAATGATGCTACGGCGCGGGCAGAAGATGATCGAACGCGGCCATATATCCGGAGCGCGTTTGATATTCGAACATCTTGCCGAACAGAAAAGCGCGCTCGGCGCTTTCGCGCTGGCCCAGACTTACGATCCTCGTTTCCTGGCAGCCCAAGGCTCAGAAGTTACAGCGCAGGACGAAGCACTGGCAGCAAAATGGTATCAAAAAGCAGAGGAGTTGACGACTTCACGCTAAATCTATTCCGTTCCGATTGTGTTGGAATGGGAGCTTTAGATTCTTGTTATGCTCCAATTTCGTGCGCAAGACTGTTTCATATTTTTTTGAAAATGTCTTGGATCAGGATCATTTCAAATGGAAACAATCCTGATTTGCATAGACTTGTTTGCGCACGATTTTAAAGACGCTGTTCACTTCTTCTGATCGTGCCCTTGCTACCTCGTACCCGAACTTCACCCTTTTCTGAAAAATGTTATCAGCGAGCTTCGGTCTGTATCGGATTCAGTTTAGCCGACGATTTCATCCTCAGAAAAACACATGGCGATCTCGTTCGCCGCGTTGTCCGTGCTGTCCGACCCATGCACGGAATTGCGCTCGATATTTTCGGCTAGTTCCTTTCGGATCGTACCCGTTTCAGCCTTTGCTGGATCAGTAGCTCCCATCACCTTCCGGTATTTGGCAACCGCATTCTCTCCTTCCAACACCTGAACGACGATCGGTCCGGAGGTCATGAAGGCGACAAGTTCGCCATAGAACGGGCGTTCCTTGTGAACTGCGTAAAACGCCTGGGCCTGTTCCTCGCTCCAGCGCACGCGCTTTTGCGCAATAACGCGAAGGCCCGCCTCTTCCAGCATGGCGATGATTTTGCCCGTCAGGTTCCGTTCGGTTGCGTCTGGCTTGATGATCGACAATGTGCGTTCGACTGTCATTGTGTTCCCCGAAAATGCGATGTCCATTGCTGGCGCTTATAGCCTCCGTATCTGCGACCCGCAAGCCGCGACCGTTGCGCACGCAGGATTACAGCATCAACAGCGAGCGCGTGTGACTTTGGCTGCTTGCATTTTGCCGCGTTTCGTCCAAATTCCGCACATGCTCCATATCAATGACCTCACACACCGCATAGAAGGCCGTTTGTTGTTCGACAAGGCGACAGCCGCGATCCCCACAGGCCATAAGGTTGGGATCGTCGGACGCAACGGAACTGGGAAAACCACCTTGCTTCGCATCCTGTCCGGCGAGGTCGCGCCCGACGATGGCAGTGTGTCATGGCCGAGGCTTTCCAAGGTAGGCGGCGTCGCGCAAGAAGCGCCGGGAGGGCCGGAGAGCCTGATAGAGACGGTTCTGGCGGCCGATAAGGAACTTGCCGCACTCACCAAAGAAGCCGAAACCGCCACCGATCCGAACCGCATCGCCGAAATTCAGCTTCGTCTTGGCGATATAGGGGCCCATTCCGCCCCTGCGCGCGCTGCGCAAATACTGTCCGGCCTTGGCTTCGACGAGGAAGCGCAAGCACGTTCATGCAGCGCGTTTTCCGGCGGCTGGCGGATGAGGGTCGCGCTTGCTTCGGTCCTTTTCACCGCGCCCGACATTTTGCTGCTCGACGAGCCTACCAACTACCTCGACCTTGAAGG
>CAYVJO010000039.1:0-12183 GCA_964451735.1 uncultured Hyphomicrobiaceae bacterium
GTGACGACGACGCCTTGGATACGGTCGCCGGTGAGCTTGCCGAACTGAAGGCTTTGCTGCATGAAAGCGCTGATCTTTTGCGCCTTGTTCGAAGCCCGGTCTTTTCTGCACAGGAGCAAGCAAGAGCAGTTGGCGCTATTGGCGAAAGTGCGGGCTTGTCTGATCTTACCGCCCATTTCCTCCAAGTGCTCGCCAAAAATCGCCGCCTTTTCATCCTTGAGAGCATTATTTCTGACTTCCATGCCTTGCTTGCCGATCACCGCAACCAGATTATCGCTGAAATCGCCTCCGCGGTTCCACTCACGGATGAACAATCCGAAGAACTCAAAGCGTCGCTCAAGGCAAAGACCGGACGAGACATTACACTATCCGAACGTGTCGATCCCTCCCTCTTGGGCGGTCTGATCGTGAAAATCGGCAGTCGTATGATCGACAATTCGATGCGCACAAAGCTAAACAATCTGAAAATTGCCATGAAAGAGGTAGGCTGATGGAAATCCGGCCATCCGAGATCTCATCGATCCTGAAGGATCAGATCAAAAACTTTGGCCAGGAAGCGGAAGTTTCCGAGATCGGCCGCGTGCTCTCCATCGGGGACGGCATTGCCCGCGTCTACGGGCTGGACAATGTCCAGGCTGGTGAAATGGTCGAGTTCCCGGAAGGGATCAAGGGCATGGCGTTGAACCTAGAGGCCGACAATGTCGGTATCGTTGTGTTCGGCGAGGATCGAGGTATCAAAGAAGGCGATACCGTCAAGCGGACTGGCTCGATCGTTGAGGTGTCTGTAGGAAAGGCCCTGCTTGGACGTGTAGTGGATGGCCTTGGCAATCCGATAGATGGGCGCGGCCCGATCGTGGCGACGGAAAAGCGACTGGTTGACGTGAAGGCGCCGGGCATTCTTCCGCGCAAATCCGTTCACGAGCCGATGCAGACAGGGCTCAAGGCGATCGACGCTCTCATTCCTATCGGACGTGGCCAGCGCGAATTGATCATCGGCGACCGTCAGACCGGCAAGACGGCAGTCGCGCTCGATGCTATTCTCAACCAGAAATCCATCAATCAAAGCGGCGACGAAAGCCAGAAACTTTACTGTGTCTATGTCGCTATCGGCCAGAAGCGCTCGACTGTCGCTCAATTCGTGAAGGTTCTTGAGGATAATGGCGCGCTCGATTATACGGTGGTTGTCGCTGCGACGGCATCGGATCCCGCACCGTTGCAGTATCTCGCGCCTTATTCCGGTTGCGCCATCGGTGAATATTTCCGCGACAACGGAATGCACGCGCTGATCATATACGATGATCTTTCAAAACAGGCGGTCGCCTACCGCCAGATGTCTCTCTTGCTTCGCCGTCCGCCAGGCCGCGAAGCATATCCGGGCGATGTGTTTTATGTGCATAGCCGTCTTCTGGAGCGCGCCGCCAAGTTGAATGATGATCACGGCTCCGGCTCTTTAACCGCGCTGCCTATCATCGAAACGCAAGCGAACGATGTGTCGGCCTACATTCCGACAAACGTGATTTCCATCACGGACGGCCAGATATTCCTCGAATCGGACCTTTTCTATCAGGGTATCCGACCAGCCGTGAATGTCGGTATATCGGTTTCCCGGGTGGGATCGGCGGCTCAGATCAAAGCTATGAAACAGGTTGCGGGCTCGTTGAAAGGTGAACTGGCTCAATATCGCGAGATGGCGTCATTCGCGCAATTCGGCTCGGACCTTGACGCAACGACCCAACGACTGCTCGCCCGCGGTGCGCGTCTGACGGAGTTGCTCAAGCAGCCGCAATTTTCGCCTCTCAAAGTCGAGGAACAGGTCGTCGTGATTTACGCCGGAACGAAAGGCTTTCTCGACGCCTTGCCTGTCAATGAGATACAGCGGTTCGAAAAGGAATTGCTTTCTTTCCTGCGCGACAGCCACCAAGACTTGCTGGATGACATTAGAGATAAAAAATCCTTGAGCGAGCCGACCGAAAAAGCCCTGCGCGACGCGCTTGGAAAATTCTCCAAGACCTTTGCGGCCTGATACGGTGAGACCTGCTAAGAGCGGACATGACACAAGCCCGGTGAAAACGCCATGCCCAGCCTGAAGGAACTCCGCAACCGTATTTCATCGGTTAAGGCAACACGGAAAATAACAAAAGCCATGCAAATGGTTGCGGCTGCCAAATTGCGTCGCGCACAGGAGTCCGCCGTTGCTGCGCGTCCTTACGCCGAGCATATGGATGCGGTTCTTGCGCGTCTCAATTCCCGTCTCGGATCTCGCGAGGGCGCATCCCGGCTGCTTGTTGGCAGTGGGAAAAGCGACGTGCATCTTATCGTCGTCATGACAGCAGAGCGTGGGTTGGCTGGAGCCTTCAACTCCAGCATCGCTCGTCTTGCGCGTCAGCATATCAGGACTTTGCTATCGGAAGGCCGGCAGGTCAAAATCCTTTGCGTGGGACGGAAAGGCGCCGATGTGATGCGGCGAGATTTCGGGCACCTCATTGTCGAAATAGTCGACCTGCGCAGCGTTAAAAAACTTGGTTATGGCGAAGCGCTCGATATATCCAAGCGCATTTTGAGAATGTTCGAGAAGCGTGAATTCGATATTGCGACGATTTTCTTCTCCGAATTCCAGAATATCATGACGCAAAAACCAACCTCGCTTCAACTCATACCGGCACGGCTCCCGGAAGTCGAGAGCAGCAAAAATGAGGGAGCGCGCGCTGACTACGAGTTTGAGCCGGAGGAAGAGGAAATCCTCCGCGATCTGCTCCCACGGAACATTGCGACGCAGATCTACCAAGCGCTTTTGGAAAATCTGGCCGGTTTTTATGCCTCGCAAATGACGGCGATGGATAATGCCACGCGGAATGCCGGCGACATGATCGATAGTTTGACGCTGAAATATAACCGGACGCGCCAAGCCATGATTACAAAGGAACTGATCGAGATCATCTCGGGCGCAGAGGCGCTCTAGAATCACTAACGTGGCCACACAATTTTGGAAATGTGCGCAATATCCTTTGCGCTGACGAAGTCGAGAGACGACAGGACGGTTTCGATGGAAAGAGAAAAAACATTTGGCCGGGTTCGGCAGGTTACGGGCGCTGTCGTGGACGTTCAGTTCAGCGGGCATCTTCCGGCGATACTCAATGCGCTTGAAACACAAAACAGGGGCAAAAGGCTGGTTCTGGAAGTTGCGCAGCATTTGGGCGAGAACACCGTCCGGACAATCGCAATGGACTCCACTGACGGGCTCGTGCGCGGG
Organism: uncultured Hyphomicrobiaceae bacterium; assembly: GCA_964451735.1. Taxonomy (GTDB): domain Bacteria; phylum Pseudomonadota; class Alphaproteobacteria; order Rhizobiales; family Rhodomicrobiaceae; genus JAHQVI01. The sequence goes on from CAYVJO010000039.1 coordinate 3,251, forward strand.
CAGGAAGTGATCGATACGGGCGATGTGATTGCCGTACCGGTCGGCGAAGAAACGCTTGGACGGATCATGAACGTGATCGGTGAGCCCGTGGACGAAGCGGGACCGATCAAGAGCAATGAAAGCCGTCCGATCCACGCGCCTGCGCCGTCTTTCATTGAGCAGTCCACCGAGTCGGAAATCCTTGTAACGGGTATTAAGGTGATCGATCTGCTTGCACCTTATGCCAAGGGCGGCAAGATCGGTCTGTTCGGCGGCGCTGGCGTGGGTAAAACCGTGCTCATCCAGGAATTGATCAACAATGTCGCCAAGGCGCATGGCGGTTACTCCGTTTTTGCTGGCGTAGGCGAGCGGACACGCGAAGGCAACGATCTTTACTGGGAAATGATCGAATCCAAGGTGAACGTGAACCCGAAAGAAAATGGCGGCTCCGCCAAGGGATCGAAATGCGCCTTGATCTACGGCCAGATGAACGAGCCGCCTGGCGCGCGCGCGCGTGTTGGTCTGTCAGGCCTTGCCGTTGCTGAATATTTCCGAGATCAGGGCCAGGATGTGCTCTTATTCATCGACAATATTTTCCGCTTTACGCAGGCCGGTTCTGAAGTATCCGCCTTGCTAGGCCGCATACCTTCTGCTGTGGGCTATCAGCCAACGCTGGGAACGGATATGGGCGAATTGCAGGAACGGATCACATCGACCGATAAAGGCTCGATTACCTCTGTACAGGCTGTTTACGTGCCCGCCGACGACTTGACCGATCCAGCGCCGGCGTCCACATTTGCGCATCTGGACGCAACCACAGTGCTTTCACGCTCCATCGCGGAAAAAGGCATTTACCCTGCTGTTGATCCGCTCGATTCAACGAGCCGTATTCTTGAGCCGCGCGTAGTCGGCGAGGAACATTACGCAATCGCGCGCCAGGTGCAGTCCATCCTGCAAAAATACAAATCACTTCAGGATATTATTGCGATTCTGGGCATGGACGAGTTGTCAGAGGAAGATAAGCTGATCGTGGCGCGCGCTCGGAAGATCGAGCGTTTCCTTTCTCAGCCTTTCCACGTCGCGGAGGTTTTCACCGGCAAATCTGGCGTGCTCGTCGATGTCGCCGATACGGTCAAGGGGTTTAAGGGGCTTTGTAACGGTGATTACGATCATCTGCCAGAGCAGGCTTTTTATATGGTCGGAACGATCGAAGAGGCTATTAAGAAGGCAGAAGAACTTGCGGAAGCCGCTTGAGAGCAATGAAGGAAGCGGCGGATGGCTGAAACCCTAAAGTTTGAACTCGTTTCCCCGGAGAAAGTTCTGGTATCCGAGGATGTTTCCGAGGTGATCGTGCCTGGCTCGGAAGGTGACTTCACGGTGCTGCCCCGCCATGCCCCTGTGATCGCAACATTGAGACCTGGCGTATTGCGTATCCCTGGAATAAGCGGAAAACTGGGGGAAATTTTCATTACAGGCGGTCTTGCCGATGTAAGTCCAGAACGGTTGACGATCCTGGCTGAACAAGCCATTACGCTAACCGATCTGGATCGAGCTGCTTTGGCTCGCGAAATAAAGAGAGCTGAAGATGATCTCGCAGACGCTGAAGACGAGAACGTTCGGCGACAGGCCGAAGACAATTTGGAGAGACTGCGCAGCTTGGATGACGTGCTGAATCTGCCTGGCTAACCATGTCTTAAGTGTTTTGCGATTGCGCCTCTAAATCACCTGATGCGATGCACGGATGATACCAACTGTCTGTATCCTTGGTTAGGCAACACACGCAAAAGCAAAGAACAACTTTTACACAACCTTAAGTGACACCTCCGATCAGTGTTAATCACGTTAGACTTTCGTGATTAGGTCTGCCAATATGACAAGCCTGTCATAGACGGCGGTAAATCGCTTTTGACAGGCGCAAAACAAAAAAGGAGGTTATGATGGCACTTGACGCCCATGTCGAGGAACTATCGTTTAAGCACAGAAGCTTGGATAAAATCATCCGGGAAGAAGAAGCCAAGCCCTCCTCGGACAGCCTGCGTATCGCCGAACTCAAAAGGCAAAAGCTCATTCTAAAAGATCGTCTCGCCCGGCTTCGACCCCGAATTAGCGAAACTCATTGAATAACATCTCTATTTTTGTGTTCGTCAAGATGCGCCGTGGGTAAAGCGCCCCCGGCGCCGGCTTCGACTATGTTTTGTCACCAACCTGCCTCGCTCACAACGCGTGTCATCCAGCGGCCATTTCCGCAATGCATTGGCCGCTTACCTAGAGCGCAAGTCCCATAAGTACGATCAGCCATTGCACTCTATCCGTCCGCCTCAGCATCGGATTGACCCGAAAACTGCTGCGCATTTTTCGGTCCGATGCTTTAGCCATCCTCCAAAATCCTGACAATGGCGTTCCCCAAGAAATATTTTTGTAATGCGCCCGTGAGCGAGGTAAGGAAAGCTTGCTCGCGGGATAGCCGGTGCAAGTCGGGTCTCAAGCCACGAAAGCACGTAGGCGCTGGCGGATATGACCCGGTCGGGTGTAGGTTTGCGGAAACGATAAGGCGAATGACGCATCATGAACATCACAAAGCCGGATAACGGGCCGCAAGCCCGCCTACCGAAAGGTATGCGCGATATCGCGCCAGTCGAAATCCGCGCTGTTGAACGGATGCTGGCGACGATACGTGAGGTTTATGAGTCCTATGGTTTCGAGCCCATCGACACGCCCGCTTTCGAATATTCCGACGCGCTTGGAAAATTTCTCCCCGATCAGGACCGGCCGAATGAAGGAGTCTTTTCGTTCCTGGACGAGGACGAGGAATGGCTCTCGCTCCGCTATGATCTGACCGCGCCACTCGCCCGTTTCGTCGCTCAGAATTACGATTCGCTTCCCAAGCCGTTCCGCCGTTACCAGACCGGACCGGTCTGGCGCAATGAGAAGCCTGGACCTGGGCGGTATCGCCAATTCACCCAATTCGACGCTGATACTGTCGGCGCGGCAAGCGTTGCCGCCGACACGGAGCTTTGCATGTTGGCGGCCGAAACCTATGAGCGTCTCGGCGTCGAGCGCGGCTCCTACGTCATTCGTGTGAATAACCGGAAAATCCTTGACGGCGTGATCGAGACCATCGGTATCGACTTGCGGGGCCGCGAAAATATCGCGCAGCGCATGACGATTATGCGCGCAATCGACAAGCTCGACCGGCTCGGTCTGCAAGGTGTGGAATTGCTGCTCGGCAAAGGCCGGAAGGATGAGTCGGGCGACTTCACGAAGGGTGCGCTGCTCGACAAGCGCCAGATCTCACGCATCATGGACTTTATCGGCGCGGCGCACGCGAAAAATGAAAGCTCGGGAGCGACCCGCCGCAGCGTGCTCGATGAAATCGAGCCCTATATCGGAGCTAGCCCCGCGGGGCGTGAGGGTCTCGATGAGTTGCGCATCATGGATGCTTTGCTGAGCGCGGCAGATTTCGGCGTGGATCGCGTCACTTTCGAGCCCGCCGTCGTTCGGGGCCTTGAATATTACACGGGGCCGGTCTTTGAGGCCGAATTGACTTTTTCAGTCGCCGATGAAGATGGGCGGGTCTCCCGCTTCGGCTCAGTGGGCAGCGGCGGGCGTTATGACGGCCTGGTGGCGCGTTTTAAGGGCACATCTATTCCGGCAACCGGTTTTTCTATCGGCGTTTCGCGCCTCTACGCCGCGTTACAGGCGCTCGGCAAGCTCGATAGGGATGTTGTATCCGGTCCGGTCGTTGTTCTGGTTATGGACCGCGCCCGTATCGCGGACTATGCGCTGTTAGCGCGCGCCTTGCGAGAGGCTGGCATACGCGCTGAAATCTATCTGGGAACGTCTGGCATGAAAGCGCAGATGAAATATGCCGATAAAAGGCATGCTCCCTGCGTCGTCATTCAAGGCGGCGACGAGCTGGAACGCGGAGAGGTCACGATCAAGGATCTGATCGAAGGGGAGCGCCTGTCAGCCGAGATCGCAGACAATCAGAAATGGCGGGAAGGGCGTCCTGCGCAATTCTCGGTCAAACGAGACGAGATGGTGGAAGCTGTAAAGTTCGTGCTGGCGCGGCACGCGGCAGCGGAGTAGCCAGCAATGGCAGCTGAATCAGCAGCCCAGTTCGAAGCGCTCGAAGCTCAGGCGGAGCGTATCATGGCCGTTTTTGCGCGTGCGCATTATGAGCGGGTGGCGCCCTCTTTTATCCAGCCGGCAGAAATATTCCTGGACCGGATTGGCGAAGCCTTGCGCAACCGAACCTATGTCTTTGCAGATCCGGACGGGAAGGAGCTTTGTTTGCGCCCGGATCTGACAATACCCGCCTGCCGTATCTATCTTGAGCGCAACCCGCACGCAAATGCGGAGGCGCGCTATTCCTATAACGGTCCGGCATTCCGCTATCAGCCCGGCGGCGCGGACCGGCTGCGGCCCAGGGAATTCCGCCAGGCCGGAATTGAGAATTTCGGTGTCCATGACCAGGAACAAGCCGAAACGGAGGTGCTTTCGCTTATCCTAGAAGCGGTGCGCCAGGCCGGGTTGAGAGGGTTTCGTATTCGTTGCGGCGATCTGGGGCTGTTCCGGGCGCTTCTGGAAGCCTTGCCAATTCCTGTGCGTTGGCGTGACCGGCTCATCCACCATTTCTGGCGGCCCGGCGCATTCCGTGAGGTGCTGCGCCGCCTAGCCTTGCCCCCGGCCGTACTGCCTGATCAACACGTCGCCGCCCTCGCCGCGTCGCTCGATCCAGGCGATACAGCCGCTTCAGAAATCAAAGTGGCCCATTTTCTCGATCAGCATCGCCTTTCGTTTCTTGGCACCCGGAACCTTGGTGAAATCACAGCCAGGCTTCTCTCGGCAGCGGCAGATATGAGGGAGGAGCCACTGTCTGCTGACATCATCGCACTGGTGGAACGCTTTCGGTCAATCTCTGGGCCCCCCGGCGACATGCTGGACGTCATTGCCGCCTTGATGCGCGAAGCACGCATGGACCTTACAGAGTCCATCGAGACGAACCACCGCCGCCTTAGGCTGATCAACGAGGCAGGGATCGATACGGATTGCATGACGCTTGAAGCCGATTTCGGTCGCCAGTTTGAATATTACTCCGGCTTCGTTTTTCAGATCGAACTGCCCGAGCGTGGCATAGCTGGGCAAATCGCGGGCGGCGGGCGTTATGACGGGCTGCTCTCCGCAATGGGAGCTGAACGGGATACGCCGGCAGTCGGTTCGGCGATCCATACGGAACGTCTGCTCTCCGCTATCGGGGGCGGCGCATGAGCGAGGGCAAGCTGATTATCGGCATCCCCTCCAAGGGCCGCCTTATGGAGCAAACGGCGGCCTATTTCGCCAGACTCGGCCTTGCTTACGCCAAGATCGGGCATGAGCGAGGCTATCGCGGCGCCATTCCGGAGCAACCGGACATCGAAATCGCCTTTTTATCGGCATCTGAAATCGCACGGCATTTACAGCTCGGACGCATCCATCTGGGCGTGACCGGCGAAGATCTGATCCGCGAGCATATACCAGATGCTGATCAACGTTGCGAATTCGTGGCGAGCTTGGGGTTTGGGCGCGCCGATGTCGTTGTTGCCATTCCGGAATGCTGGATCGACGTATCGACGATTGCGGATCTCGAAGAGGCTGCGGGGCTGTTCTACCGGGAACATGGCCGGCGGCTCCGCGTGGCGACGAAATATATGAATCTGTCGCGCGGATTCTTCGCAGCGAAAGGGCTGACAAGCTACCGTTTGGTCGAAAGCCTTGGCGCGACGGAAGGCACGCCTGCCGCACAAACAGCGGAAGCCATCGTCGATATCACTACCACGGGCACCACGCTCAAGGCCAATCACCTGAGAGTCCTGCGCGATGGGCTGATCCTTAAATCTCAAGCCTGGCTTGTGGCCTCGCGTGTCGCCCTACAGACGGACGCAAGCCAGGCTGCGCAAGAGTTGATCCATCGGAAATTGGCCGCTGTTTGAGTCTGCCCGCTCATTCATCGCTTCCTGCGACCGTATAGTTCAACGGCAGGCGGCCGCCATCGGCATAGATGGTCTGTCCGGTGATGTAACTGGCGCGCGGGCTAGCCAGAAAGAGTGCAATATCGGCAATTTCCTCAACTTCGCCCAACCGGCCGAGCGGTGTGCGAGACAAGATGCGTCTCTTTGCAGCCTCATTCGTCATGACCTTATTCAGCATCGCGGTTCTGATGCTGCCGGGCCCAATGGCGTTGACCCGAATGTGATAAGGGGCAAGCGCTATGCTCATCGCCTTGGTCAATTGCGAGATTCCACCCTTTGTAATCGAATATGCGACGTGATCCGGAAGGGCGAAAATCGCATTGACCGACGAGATGTTTATGATCGTCCCCGGCTCTCCCCCGCCGCGCAGTTGCGCAACCATCTGGCGCGCGGCTGCCTGTCCAGCCAGAAACGCGCCGCGCAGATTGACGCGGATAACGCGGTCGAACGCATCCACCTCCAGATCGAGGAAATCCGCGCTGTCGAGGATGGCCGCGTTGTTGACCAACACATCCAGGCGTCCGGCAATGGCAAGCGTTTCATCCATCAGGCGTGAAATCTCTGCTTCCTCGCCGACATCGCACCTTATGAAATGCGCCTTATGGCCGGCATCGAAAAGGGCCGTGGCTGTGGCGCGGCCCTCCTCCTCGGCAATATCGGCGATCACGACGACCGCGCCTTCCCGCGCGAAGTGTCCGGCGATCGCACGGCCTATGCCGTTGGCCGCGCCTGTTACGATGATGGTCTTTTCGGAGAAGGACATAACGGAGACGTTCCTTGTAGACATGATACAAAAGTCGAAGCCAGTACTCATTCGTACTGGATATTACGTTAGAAACGCTGTCACACAGATGCAATATGTTGCGGGGAGATTGACGAAATTACCTTCTAATGATGATGTGCACTCATGGATCAGACAGTGCGCCGTTCGCAATCTTTGAGTGTGCCCAACCTGCTTACCTATGCGCGGCTTGCCGCCGTACCGGCGCTTGCAGCTGTTATGTTTTTTCTGCAAGGCGATGCGGGCCGCTGGGTAAGCGTCGCCATATTCGCGTTTGCCGCTGTTACGGATTTTCTAGATGGCTATCTGGCTCGGGCCTGGAGCCTTCAGTCTCCGCTCGGTCGCATGCTTGACCCGATTGCTGATAAGCTGCTGGTTGGAGCCGCGCTTTTGCTGCTCGTTGCCGATCAGACGATTTCGGGCTGGTCTGTCTGGGCAGCGCTGATTATTCTTTCGCGGGAGATTCTCGTTTCGGGCTTACGCGAATATCTGGCCGAGCTGAATGTGACGGTTGCTGTCAGTTGGCTCGCCAAATGGAAAACCGCGGTTCAAATGTTTGCTCTCGGCGTGCTTCTCGCGGGAGAGGCGGGAGAGAAATTCTGCCAGTGCGGAACGGCCACGATCGGCCTGACGCTGCTTTGGCTTGCGGCGGTTCTGACGCTCTACACAGGCTTCGACTATTTCCGGGCCGGGGTGAAACATGTGATTTATGAACGGTAAAGCATGAGTGTGAGATTGATGTATTTTGCCTGGGTGCGTGAAAAAGCCGGGCTGTCAGAAGAAGAGATCGAGCTGCCCCCCGAGGCGCGGACCGTCGCCGATCTGATGGCATGGCTGAAAACACGGGGACCGGAATTCGAGGCCGCCTTCGAGCGCGACGAGACAATTCGTGCTGCCATCGACCAAACGCATGTCAAACATGACGCGCTTATCGGCAATGCTCGCGAAATCGCCTTCTTCCCGCCCGTTACAGGTGGTTGAGAGACGTAGCACAGTTGTAATTCTTGGTTTCTCGCGCTGCTTTCCTGCTTGATCTGTTGGTGAAAATTTAACGCTCGCATAATGTCAATCCCGCATATGCGTGAGGCCAGCCAGTAGCGCATTACATCCTTACTATCACGGGACTCTCCAAAGCGGGGAGTAGTCGTGAACCGGACTTTTTGAAGCAAAGCCAGCGGATCAGCCATGCCGGACCTGTTACTTGAATTGTATTCTGAGGAAATCCCAGCCCGGATGCAGACGCGCGCCGCTGATGATTTGCAGCGTCTGCTTGGCGACGGCTTGACGGCGGCGGGACTGTCTTTCACGCGCAGCGAAGTGGATAGCGGACCGCGCCGCCTGGCATTGCATGTCGAGGGACTTTCCTCGCGCTCGGCAGATAGTCGCGAGGAGCGCAAGGGACCGCGGCTCGGCGCGCCGGAGAAGGCGCTCGAAGGCTTTATCCGTGCAACTGGGATCGCCAGCCTGCACGAATGCGAAACCCGCGATGACGGTAAAGGTGAATATTACGTCGCAGTGATCAAGAAGCCGGGGCGTGGGGCGGCAGAGATCCTGGCCGAGACCGTGCCTTTCGAGATCGAGGGCATCAAGAGTGGTAGCGCGACGTTCGGCCATCGGCGTGCACGGAACGAAGCGCTGCGCGGCGTTGGATTGCCGGTTGAGACTTACGCTGATTACAAGCGAACGCTCGAAGCGGCGGATGTTATCGCGGAACGCTCTCGCCGGATCGAAATTATCCGGGAGGGCTGCCGGAAGCTTGCGGCGCGGGAAAAGCTCGACTTGGTGGAGGACCACGGGCTGGTTGACGAGAATGCGGGGCTCGCCGAGTGGCCCGTGGTCTTGTCGGGAAGCTTCGAAACAAGCTTCCTGGATGTGCCGCAGGAGGTCCTGATCACCTCCATGAAGGCCCATCAGAAGTGCTTTTCACTACGCTACCAGAACTCAACGAAATTGGCTAACCGCTTCTTAATGGTGGCGAATCTGGAAGCGCCAGACCGTGGCAAATCCATCATAGCGGGCAATGAGCGTGTGATCCGCGCACGGCTGTCAGACGCGAAATTCTTCTGGGGGGCGGACAAGGCGTGCGGGCTGGATGCAATGCTGCCGAAGCTCGATGCGATCACCTTCCATGAGAAGCTGGGGACACAAGGGCAGCGCGTGCA